>JAFZML010000203.1 GCA_017553255.1 Bacteroidales bacterium
AAGGATCCGGAAACCTACAAGGGCCGCTGCCTCAACTTCATCAAAACCGTCAAGAACATGATTTCCCTTGGGATTTATCCTGACGGCACCAACAGAGCTTATATCGTTAACAAATAGTTCTTTACTAAAGCCCCTCTCCACGGAGGGGTTTGGTTTTTTGCAGTATGACAAAAAAATATGTTCTTGCCCTTGACCAGGGAACAAGTTCCTCCAGGGCCATAGTCTTTGACCATAACGGCAACATCTGCTCCAGCGCGCAGCAGGAGTTCACCCAGTATTTCCCCAAGCCAGGCTGGGTAGAGCATGACCCTATGGAAATATGGTCCTCGGAGGCCGCAGTCATTGCCCAGGCCATCTCCAAGATTGGAATCAACGGACTGGACATTGCCGGTATCGGCATAACAAACCAGAGGGAAACCACAATCGTATGGGACGCGGAAACGGGTATTCCCGTGTACAACGCCATTGTGTGGCAGGACCGCCGCACCTCGGAATTCTGTGACTCACTTAAGGCCAAGGGCCTTGTGGAGAAGATCCGCCGCAAGACGGGCCTTATCATTGACGCTTATTTCTCCGGCACCAAGGTCAAGTGGATACTTGACAACGTCCCCGGCGCCCGTGAGAGGGCTCTTGCGGGGAAACTGCGCTTCGGCACGGTGGATTCCTGGCTGGTATGGCAGCTCACAAGGGGAGAGGTCCACATCACGGATGTCTCCAACGCTTCCCGCACAATGCTGTTCAACATCAACACCCTGGAGTGGGATCCTGAGCTTCTGGCCCTTCTGGACGTTCCGGCTTCAATGATGCCCAAGGTGTGCTCCTCGTCAGAGATTTACGGCTACACCAAAACCACCATCTTTGCCCACGAGGTTCCCATTTCCGGTATAGCCGGTGACCAGCAGGCCGCCCTGTTCGGCCAAATGTGCACCGCTCCCGGTTCCGTTAAAAACACCTACGGCACCGGCTGCTTCCTCCTTATGAATACCGGCAAGGCGCCCATCCTTTCAATGAACAACCTCCTTACAACGGTTGCATGGAAGATAGGAGACACCGTGAATTACGCCCTTGAAGGCTCCATCTTTGTGGGCGGAAGCGTTGTCCAGTGGCTCCGTGACGGCCTTGGCGTTATCAAGAGCTCCTCTGAGGTGGAGGCTTTGGCCGCTTCTGTCCCGGACAACGGCGGCGTGTACTTTGTGCCCGCCCTCACCGGTATGGGCGCCCCTTACTGGGACCAGTACGCCCATGGCGTCATTTGCGGCATCACCCGCGGCACTACGGCTGCGCACATTGCCCGTGCCGCCCTTGAAGGCATTGCATTCCAAACCATGGACATTGTCCGCGCCATGGAGCGTGATGCCGGCGTAAAGCTCTCTGAGCTTAAGGTAGACGGCGGTGCATCGGCCAACAATCTTATGATGCAGTTCCAGGCCGATGTCCTTGACACTACGGTAATCCGTCCCCGTGTGGTGGAAACCACCGCCATGGGTGCCGCATACCTTGCAGGCCTTGCCGTTGGCTTCTGGGGCTCCCTGGAAGAGATCAAGCAGCAGTGGCAGGCCGACCGCACTTTCACGCCCACCGGCTCCGACATGACCGCCGCCCGTGATGGCTGGGCCGATGCAATTAAACGAACAATCAACAATTAATGTTTGTCGGAGGCCATATATGTCTGAACCGTCGCTTCGCGACCCCTCCCATGCGCGGCGCTTCGCGCAGTTTTGGGCCCCTCCCTCTTACATTGCCGAGGGTGGCAATGGGTTCAGACACATATGCCTCCGACAAAATCAATAGACTAAGATATGAATCCTGCATTTTTATTTGAATTTATCGGCACACTGATGCTGGTGCTGCTGGGAGACGGTGTATGCGCTGCATGCTCACTGAATAAGAGTAAGGCAAAGGGCGCCGGATGGGTGGTGATTACCCTTGGATGGGGCCTTGCCGTGATGATGGGTGTCCTGGTTGCAGGGCCTGTTTCCGGGGCGCACCTCAATCCTGCCGTGACGCTTGGTCTGGCTATTGCCGGGAAGTTTGCCTGGGACCTTGTGATTGGTTACATCGTGGCCCAGATGCTGGGCGGTTTTGTTGGAGCAGTGCTTGTGTGGCTGTTCTACAAGGACCACTATAAGGCAACTGCATCTGAACCGGATACCATGCTTGGCACTTTCTGCACCATGCCGGCAATCGCAAATCCCTGGAGGAATTTCCTCTCTGAGGTCATTGCTACCTGCGTGCTGGTGTTTGTAATCCTGGCTCTGGGCACTCAGGGCAATGCTTTCCAGGTTGGTCCCGTTAGCGCTTCAACCGGTTCACTTGGCTCCTGGCCGGTGACGTGCCTCATTATGTCTATCGGCATGTCTCTTGGTGCAACTACGGGTTATGCGCTTAACCCTGCCCGTGACCTGAGCCCCCGCTGCGCACACGCAGTGCTTCCCATTGAGGGTAAAGGCTCCAGCGGATGGTGGTACAGCTGGGTTCCCGTTGCGGGCCCCATGGCCGGTGCCGCCCTTGCCGCAGGCCTCTTCCTGCTGGTTTTCTAACCGCTTGGTTTACAGCTAGTTAACAGTATAGCGGTGCACTTTACGGTGCACCGCTATACTGTTAATATCCTCAGTGTCAGGGGATTAGGCTTTGCGCTCCTCTTTCAGCGTAAGGGCCATGAAGAAGATGGAGAGGATGCAGGCGCCAATGAGGAGGATGAAGGTCCAGCTCCAGCCGGAGTGCTGTGCCACCCAGCCAATCACGGTGTTTGCAAGGATGAACGTGCCAAGGAAATAGCCGAAGAATCCGGTGAGACCGGCGGCCGTTCCGGCGGCATTCTTTGGTGCCAGATCCAGGGCCTGAACGCCAATGAGCATAACCGGCCCGTAGATGAAGAATCCTATGCCGATGAGTGAGATTATCACCACCGTAAGGTTATCCAGATTAAGCCAGTAGAGCACGATGAACAGCAGCACCACCGCCATGAAAATGATGGTGGGGAGGGCGCGTTTTCCGTGGAAGAGTTTATCGGAGAGCCAGCCGCAAAGCAGCGTACCTGGAATGGCGGCAAATTCGTAGGCGAAGTATGCCCAGCCAGCACTCTTGAGATCAATTCCTTTCTCCGTGAGGATGGTGGGCGCCCAGTCAAGACAGCCGTAGCGGACCATATACACAAAGGCATTGGAGAGCGCTATGACCCACAGGAACTTGTTGTTGAGGACGTACTTGAAGAAGATGTCCTTGGTGGAGAGGGTTTCCTCA
>JAFZML010000204.1 GCA_017553255.1 Bacteroidales bacterium
GGAGGAAGTCCGCATTGAGCGGCTGCTGGGCCGGGGCATGACGGAGGAAGACGCCCGCCGCCGGATATCGGCCCAGTCAATAGACCTTTCAAAGGCCAATGTCATTATAGAGAACAACGGCTCCCTTCAGGCGCTCTCCCGCCGCGTAAGCCGTGTCTTTTTGAGCAAAAATAGCTATATTTGTAAATTGGAAAATAAATAGAGCACAATATGAAAACAGATCTTGCAAAAATCCTTTCCGTCCGTGGTCAGCACGGTCTTTTCAACTATATTGCCCAGTCCCGTCAGGGTGCTATTGTTGAGGCTCTTGACACCAAGAAGCGTCTCAACGTAAGCGCATCGGCCGGTATCACTTCCCTTGCCGATATCTCAATCTACACCACTGAGGAAGAAATCAAGCTCCAGGAGGTTCTCCTCAAGATGAAGGAGGTCCTTAAGGATGCCGAAGCTCCCGCACCCAAGGCCGCAGACGCAGATTTCAAGGCCCTCTTTGAGAAGGCCCTTCCGGATTATGACCGTGACCGCTTCTACGTGTCCCACATGAAGAAGGTGGCGGAATGGTATAATATCCTCAATAAGTACGCTTCACTGGATTTCCTCACAGATGAGGAACGTGAGGCGGAGGCCGCCGCAAAGGAGGCTTAATGCCGTCCCTGAGGGTCATAACGCTGGGCTGTTCCAAGAACACCGTAGACACGGAACACCTCCTTTATCAGGTACATGGCTCCTAGGAGATTGTCCCTGAGGAGGATTCCCGTGCGGTAGACGTTGAGGCCATAAACACCTGCGGCTTCATAGGAGACGCCAAGGAGCAGTCTATCCAGGTGATCCTGGAGGAGGCCCGGAAGAAAAATGCCGGCCTCATTGGAAAACTCCTTGTATTCGGCTGCCTGTCTCAGAGGTATTCGGCCGAGCTTCCTTCCCTTATCCCGGAAGTTGACGGATGGTTTGGCGCCCGTGAGCTGGATTCCCTCGTGAAGGCTCTGGGATGCAGGCCACAGGCCCATGATGCCCATAAACGCATCCTTACCACTCCCGGAAGGCCATACGCCTTCTTCAAGATTTCAGAGGGCTGCAACCGCCGGTGCTCCTACTGCGCCATACCTTTCATCCGCGGGGCGCACAAGTCCGTTCCCATTGAAACCCTTGTGGCCGAGGCCCGTGAGCTTGCCTCAAAGGGTATTAGGGAGCTTGTGATAATTGCCCAGGACACCACCTATTACGGCCTGGACCTTTACGGGAAGCGCGCCCTGGCGCAACTCCTTAGGGAACTCTCCAAAGTGGACGGCATAGAGTGGCTCCGCATCCATTACTCCTATCCCGCAGATTTTCCGGAGGATGTCCTGGATGAGATGGCTTCTAATCCCAAGGTGTGCCGCTATATGGATATCCCCCTCCAGCATATCTCAGACGGCGTTCTTGCCGCAATGCACAGGGGAGTGGACGGCAATTGGACAAGGGCTCTCATAGAGCGTATGAGAGAGAGAGTCCCGGGAGTTGTTCTCCGCACCACCATGATAGTGGGCCATCCCGGAGAGGGCACCAGGGAATTTGGTGAACTCCTGCAGTTTGTAAAGGAAGCCCGCTTCCCCAGGCTTGGCGCATTTGCGTACTCTGAGGAGGAGGGAACCTTTGGCGCAGAGAACCTCAAGGACACCGTTCGGCCTTCTACAAAGAAAAAGCGTCTGGATGCCCTTATGGAGGCTCAGCGTGGCATTTCTCTTGCATATAATCAGTCCAGAGTCGGCACGGAGGAAAAAGTGCTGGTAGACTCTCTCCAGGACGGCGTGCTTGTATGCCGTTCTGAATTTGAGAGCCCGGAGGTTGACGGGGAAATCCTTGTCAAGGCTCCTTCCGGCACGGATGCAGCTTCCCTTGTGGGGCAATTCCTCAAGGTCTGTATCACCGCCGCCGACGAATATGATTTAATTGCGGAAATAATATGAAAAAACTCCTTTTCCCGCTTCTGGCGCTGCTGGCTGTATCGGCATGCTCACCGCAGGTATACTCCCTTATGCTGGACGTCCGGGGGCCATCGACTTCCGGGCTTGACCTTTCCCGCAAGTCCCTGGCAATAGTCACAATGGAAACCCCGGACTCCACCTTCGACCGCAACGCCGCATCGGCCATGGCAAGGGTGCTGGAGCAGGATTATTTTGGCGGGGAAGAGCTTGTGGGGATGTACCGCGTCCCTGCGGCAGACTCCGTGTCCCTTGACCTGATGCATTCCCTTATAATGGATACGGATGCCGATGTAGTGTTTCTCCTTAATTCCACAATAGACCTTCCGGACGACAAAGCCCGCCTTCCCCTGAGTACCAGCCTCAGCGTCTACGACAGCATGGGTGAGGACAAGGTCCACCGGTTCAAGGGACAGGCCTATATGCTCCCCAAGGACGGCACATCGGACCTTTCAGAGGAGGCCGAAAAAGTTGGAAACCGCATAGCTACCCGCTTTCTCTCCACCTGGAAAACGGAGAGTTTCAGCCTGTACTATTTTGACGATTTCAACGCAGGCAGCTGGGAAAGCGCCCTCAAGCTGAGCTATGAAAACAAGTTTGCAAAAGCCATAGACGTTTGGAGCAAGTTCGTAAAGGGCGGAACGGCCCTTAAAAGAGCTGCGGCTTCATATAACATTGCCATGGCATTCTACCTTCTGGAGGATTATGAGATGGCTTCTAAATGGCTTGACATGGCAGATTCCCTGGAGAATCTCTCCCTTTCCCCGGGGCTTAGAAAAAGGATAACGGAGCGTTTGGAAAAGTAAGGGAAAAAAAGTAAATTTGTGGACTTGAAATAATTTTTTAATCATATAAGTCATTATGGCAAACATAAATCTCAGAAAGTACGGAATTACGGGCGTTAAGGAAATCCTTTACAACCCCACGTACGAGGTTCTTTACAATGAGGAAACAAAACCCGGCCTTGAGGGTTTTGACAAGGGTCAGGTAACCGAGCTTGGCGCAATCAACGTCATGACAGGTATCTACACCGGCCGTTCTCCCAAAGACAAGTACATTGTCTACGACAAAACCACCAAGGAAGGCGCCCCCGGTGAAATCTGGTGGGACACCGAAGGTTATCACAACGACAATCACAAGATGTCCGTTGCCACCTGGAAAGTGGTCAAGAAATTGGCCCAGAAGCAGCTCAGCGGCAAGCGCCTCTTTGTTGTGGACGGCTTCTGCGGCACCCACGCAGACACCCGCATGAAGGTTCGCTTCATTGTGGAGGTTGCATGGCAGGCCCACTTCGTGACCAATATGTTCATCCGTCCCAAGAACCAGAAAGAGTTTGACCAGGAGCCTGACTTTGTGGTTTACTGCGCTGCAAAGGCAAAGGTTGAAAACTACAAGGAGCTTGGTCTTCGCAGTGAAACCTGCGTTGCCTTCAACGTAACTTCCCGTGAGCAGGTTATCCTCAACACCTGGTACGGCGGTGAGATGAAGAAGGGCTTGTTCTCAATGATGAACTACTACCTCCCGCTCAAGGGGATCGCCGCCATGCACTGCAGCGCCAACACAGATATGAACGGTGAGAACACCGCCATCTTCTTCGGCCTTTCCGGCACCGGCAAAACCACCCTTTCCACAGACCCCAAGCGTCTCCTCATCGGTGACGACGAACAC
>JAFZML010000205.1 GCA_017553255.1 Bacteroidales bacterium
ACGACAAACTTACCACGGACCTCCTCTCGGACGTTAACATTTCAATGAGTACGGTTGGTATCCAAACCCAGAAGGCCAACAACGGTTCCATCCGCAACCGCGGTGTTGAGCTCTTTGCAAAGTACCACGTGTTTGACACCAGGGACTTCTCATGGGAAACAACCCTCAACCTTTCCCATAACCGCAACACCGTTGTTTCCATAGACACTCCCACCTATTACACCGTGCGCCCTCACGGAAGTTATGACTACGTGCAGTACGCAATGGTTAAGGAAGGGGAGCCGCTTTCCACCATCTTTGGTTATGAGTGGGCCGGCATTATCCAGGAGGGTGAAACTTATGACCCTCAGCCCAAGGCCCAGCCCGGAGACCCTAAGT
Organism: Bacteroidales bacterium; assembly: GCA_017553255.1. Classification (GTDB taxonomy): domain Bacteria; phylum Bacteroidota; class Bacteroidia; order Bacteroidales; family UBA932; genus Cryptobacteroides. Next base: position 379 of record JAFZML010000205.1, read on the forward strand.
TCGTGGACCTCAACAAGGATGGCGTAATCACGGATGAAGACCGCCATTCCCTGGGGCACGGTGAGCCCAACATGGTATTCGGCTGGGGAAACACCGTCCGCTGGAAAGGCTTTGACTTTACCCTGTTCTTTGACGCCGCTGTTGGCGGGTCAATGCTCAACATTTCACGCCTTCTCCTGGAAGACAACAACCGCCTGAAGAGCTGCGCAGACCGCTGGACGCGCTCCAACCCTTCCACCACAATGATCAAGGGAACCTGGCAGCGCGAGGGCGGCCCCCAGTACGGTTCATTCGTGAACTCCAACTTTGTAGAGGACGCAAGCTATCTCAGGCTCAGCAACATTGAGCTTGGCTACACCCTTCCGCTTAAGGACTGGGGCGTGAACTTCATAAAGAGCCTCCGCGTGTTTGTGGGCGCAAACCGCCTGCTTACCATCACCAAGTACAGCGGCTTTGACCCTGAGGTTTCCACAAACGGAGCAAGTGCCGTCACACAGGGACTGGACTTCAATACCTACCCGGCCTACAGGCAGGTTAACGCGGGTGTAAAAGTAACCTTCTAAATGAGAGCAGCCATGAAAAAAGCAATATTAATATCCCTTGTTGCCATTGCAGCCGTTTCCTGCCAGAAAGAGCTCAAGGAGGTTGTATACTCCAACCTCACGGATGAAAATGCATTCACTACCGCAGAGAACGCCCAGGCTGCCGTCAACAGCATTTACTCCTCCCTCCATCTCACGTACAGGGAGCCAATGTTCTATATCAACGACATCTCCACGGACGGCGGTTTCAAGAAGGCCAGCTACTATGAGGCCATGAACGACGTTGCCATTTTCAACGACAACCGTACTCTGGTTGCCTGGAACGGCTTCTTTGAGATGGTGGCCCGTGCCAATATTGTGATTGACCAGGTGCCTCAGATGCCGGACAATTACTTTGGAGAGGGCTTTTCCAAGGAGCAGATGCTTGGAGAGGCTTACTTCCTGAGGGCCTTTGCATACTACAACCTCACGGACGTATTCTATCAGGTGCCGCTTATCACCTCAAGCAAGGTGGATCCTACGGCCAGGGAGCCTTTTGCGCCCATTTCAAAGATAGAGACCACCATTGAGAATGACCTTTTCAACGCCTGCGACTACCTCCCCAAGTCCTATCCCTCTAACCTTGACGCCGGGCGTCCCACTTACGGCGCCGCCCACGGTTACCTGGCCCGCCTCTATATGCGCCAGGCCGGAAGGGCCCGCCAGAACGGGGAGAACGCAAACAGCCTCTGGTCCGACGCCCTCACGGAGGTGAACAAGGTCCTAGCCCTGGAAGGAAGCGTTTATTCCCTCCAGCCCACGGTATGGGAAGTGTTTGACCCCACCAATGAGGCCGCAATCTACAACAATGAGCTCATCTTTGCAATCCGTGCCAGCGGAACCATCACTTCCGGCTCCTGGGACCTTGGCCTCCAGTTCACCGGCTGGGAGTATGACATGGGTTGGGGCAATATGTATCAGCCGCTGGAGATGACATGGAAGTTTGACCCGGCCGATCAGCGTCTCACAGTACTGCAGGTAACTGAGTATGAGGATGTTTATGCGCCGGATGAAACCTATTTCCGCGCTCCTTCCAACGTGGCCGAAACCGGTGCCGTGAACCAGAACCATACAATCAATGGCAAAACCTACGTCCTCATGAACGAGCTTGGGGAGACA
>JAFZML010000028.1 GCA_017553255.1 Bacteroidales bacterium
AGGTATGACGCCGATGAGGACGGAGTGCTGGATATGGTCCTTTTCATCTACGCCGGATATGACCAGTCCCAGGGCGGGCCCCAGGACGCAATATGGGCCCACCACTGGAATCTGAGTAAGTCTTCAAATCCTGAGCTCAGGAACATAATCCTTGACGGACTCAGGCTGGACGGGTATTTCTGCGCATCGGAACTTAGGGGAAAGGACGGGAAAAACCTCTCAGGCATAGGCCTTATCTCCCATGAATTCGGCCATTCCCTTGGGCTTCCGGATTTTTATGACCAGGTTGGCACCGGCAGCGGAAAGGCCCAGGATCCAGGGGAGTTTGCCCTGATGTGCTACGGCTCCGGAAACAACTTTGGGTTTACTCCGCCGTATCTTACCGCAGAGGAAAGGATGATGCTTGGGTGGATGGATAGTGAAAGCCTCCAGGTGCTTCAGCCTGGGAGGCAGGTCTTATCGGCCATAAAGAATAATACGGCCTACATAATACCTACAGAGACGGAAGGGGAGTATTTCCTCCTGGAGTACAGGGATTCCAAGGGCTGGGATGCGCCTCTCCCGGAAGGCCTGGTCCTCTACCACGTAGACAGGTCGGAGGAATATGCCCCCAGGTGGGACAACTGGATTGTCCCCGGCTCCGGAATAAACGACGATTCCTCCCACCCCTGTTTCTATATAGTCCCGTCCTATTCCGGCGTCCGTGAGGCTGGAAATATGGTATTTCCCGGCATCTCAATGGCCACTTCGGTTGAACCAAAGGACTGGGCAGGGAATTATGTTGATTGCCAGCTTACAAACATTGAGATTTGTCCGGAAGGCCTTAGCCTATATGCCCAGTTTGACTGTGGCCCAAACATAAACGGCTATGTAAGAGACGTTTACGGCGTTGCCATAGAGGGGGCATCAGTGTCTGTCGGTGATGAAACGGCTCTATCAGACAATGAAGGCCACTTCTTTGTTCCCGTGGAAGATGGTAAAAGAGGTTCCCAGGTCCTGAAGGTCACCGCTACCGGGTACAGGCCATTCTCCATGCGTTTCAGCCTTGGAGATTCCAGGGTGGTATCAGTTCCGGTAACTCTCAGGAAGGATGGTGAGGGGGATGACAATACAATCTCAAAATATAACACCCGCCTGAGCAGGGGCTATTACAACAAACCCGGCATAGGGGCCGTGAAATTCTCGGCCAAAGACCTTGCACCATACGCAGGAAGTCTTCTGATGGAGGTGGTTTTCTATCCGTACCTTCTCAGTTCATTCCAGGGGGAGATTTACGTGACTGTGGATATCGGCCGGGAAAGGGTGCTTACAAAACTTGTTGAAACGCCCGTCTATGGCCTTTATTTCAAGAATACCGTAGATGTGAGCGAGGCCGGCATAGTAATTCCGGAAGGGGAGGACGTATATATTGGATATGGCAGCTCCGGCAGCGGGGATAACAGCTTCTTCCTTGGAACGGTTTATCCCGGAGAGAAGAACAACAGTTACTGGTCTCCCTTCGGCCTTAAAAAATCCACCTGGAGCCCCCTTTACGTAGACAGGGCGGATATAACCATGAACCTCATGCTTGAGGCCCAGGTCCAGGAACAGATTGGAGTTCAAGACCTTAAGGACCTTGGATATTTTTATATAAGCCCCGGTAAAGGAAACTGGCAGGAAGGGGATACCTTCAAGCTTGAACTGGTAAGCCCCGTAAACGGGCCGCAGCCGGAAGTGAGCTGGTATTATGATGGAGTGAAGGTTCAAGGAGGCAATTTGACTCTTGAGACTGGATATCACATTCTGGAAGCGGTCCTGGAATACAGCTCCGGTGTAACTGAAACGGTAAGAAAAGAATTCAATATCAAATGAGAAGGCTTTACAACGCATTGGCACTGGTCCTTCTGGGCATAATGACGTGCGCATGCCAGATAGTGTTTTTCCCGGATTATCAGAACCAGGAAGAAGAGCAGAATCCAGGGGATGACAAGCCCCAGGAAGGGGAGACGGACCCTATTCTTAAGGTCAAAACCTTTGGCATGTATAGTATAGACGGAGAGGATTATGTGTATAGGAGAGGCTTTTCACAAATTTCCAGGAATTATTCATCGGATGGCAGGTCCCTTAATTTTGCAATCCTGGACCCTTCCCATCGTGCGGTATATTCCCTTTCCGGAATCAAGCCTTCATCGGCACAGATTGGCCACAGCATCTATGTCTCTTTCTCTGCAAGAACTCCTGATCAGGAGATCAAGTCTTTATCTACCTCTGCAAAAGTGATAGGCGTGAGCGGAGACACCCTGTGGCTTAGAAGTACCCAGGGACCATATTTCGTAATTAAGAAGTAAAGGCTATGAAAAGGTTTGTCTCTGTTTTTGCCGCCCTGGTCATAGCCATAAGCGCGTTTGCCATACCCGCAAAGCGCGGTTTCAACCCTTACACCCAGCCTGGCGGCAAAACTCTTGTCCTGGAGCAGGTGGGAGACGAATTTGGAAGCTGGTTCCGGGACAAATCCGGAAACAGGTACAGGATGGACGGAAACGGCTTTTTCCATCCGCTTACGGAGACCCAGGTGAAAAGCATCGCCCGTGAAGCATCAGTGAGAAGGATGGCGCGCTCAAATGAAAGGAGCTCAGGGAATAAGGATATGGCCCATGGATCCAGGCACATTTTGGTTGTGCTTGTGGAGTTCTCGGACGTAAAGTTCAAGATAAACTCTCCTGCCCAGAATATTGATGCACTGCTCAATGAGGAAGGGTATAACGGGTATGATGGCGCCGGCGCAACAGGTTCCGTGAGGGATTTCTATCTGGATAACTCCCATGGCGCCTTTGAGCCCATATTTGACGTTTTCGGCCCTGTGACGCTGAATAATCCCATTAAGTATTACGGGGAGCAGATGCTGAATACGGACGGCACTGTTAAAAGTCAGGACAAGCAACCGGAACTTGCCCTTTACGATGCATGTCTGCAACTGGACAACTCAGTGGATTTTTCCAAGTTTGACTATAACGATGACGGCTATGTGGATTTGATCCTATTCTACTATGCCGGCGGTTCACAGGCCGAAGGATGGCCCACGGACCATCTGTGGCCGCATTCATGGTCAATCCAGTACTCGTCTAACCGTGAGGCCCGCAACCATTCGTTTGACGGAAAGAAGCTTGCAGATTATATTTGCTCCGCAGAACTGAAGGGAACTAAATTGTACAATAACCTTTGTTCAATAGGAGTTACCTGCCATGAGTTTGGGCATTCGCTGGGGCTTCCGGATTTTTACGACTCAGATTATGAGGAAAACGGTGAAGCGGGAGGCCTGTATGAGTTCTCTACCATGAGCTCCGGCGCTTACAACGACGATTCCAGAACTCCGCCATATTTCAACGTGGAGGAAAGGATTATGCTGGGATGGATGGATGAAAGTGGGATTAAGGATGTAGGGATGGGGGAGAATGTCATTCCGTTTGTAGATGAAAATGCGGCGCTCAGGACATGGGCCAGTGCCAGAGGAGAGTATTTCCTCTATGAGAAGAGGGGAGGAAAGGACAATAAATGGGATTCCGCGCTTCCTGAGGGTATGGCTGTATATCACGTGGACAAGTCTCCAGACCATACTGTCATTGGCGGAATCACGGCAGAAACTATCTGGTTATCCAACAGCATAAACAATTACGCCGTTCATCCCTGTTTTATGCTTGTTCCCCCCAGAGACCAGCAGAACACCAACTATACCAGCACCCGGCTTGATTATTCGGACCTTGTATTTCCCGGATACTACGATATAAGTTCATACTGCCCCGTAGACTGGGACGGCTTAGAGTCCGGTCCCGTGCTTACGGATATCCGCGTGGAAGGCAACCGGGTTCTGTTTTCCGCCCAGGGGGGCACGGATTCTAGGAGGTATTTGGACGGAATGGTGTGGGATACGTCCGGGAAGCCGCTGGAGGGTGTCTCAATCAGCTTGAATGCAAGTGAAGATGCCGCTGTAAGCGGAACCGGGATAATAATCAGGAAACTTTCCACCAGGGGAGCCAGGCAGGCAGTTACGGACAGTGGCGGCAGGTTCTCCTTTGAGATTGGCCCTGAAGACCCTTCTGCTTACACGGTTTCAGCAGCGCTTGACGGCTATGTGAGTCAGTCGGTCAAAGTTACCGTTACCGGAAGATTCAACGCCGTTGAATTCACTCTCAGGGCCCAGGGAGAGTTTGGCGTAACGGAGAAAATCCCGTTCTATGACGTTGACTGTGAACACATGTTCGGTGTACAATCCCCGGACGGAACCTCCTCCGTAATGACCGCAGCAAAATGTCTCAGAAGCATATGGGGTGCATACGAGGGCCTTCATATAAAGGAGGTTTCCTATCTCACATACTTTAAGGCCGATGCTTATTATTTCATTTTGGACTCAGAGACCGGCATATCCGCAGTCAAGTGTTCCGATATAACTGCCAACGGCTTTTCTACATTTGACATTTCAAATAAAGGGATACGCATTCCTTCCGGTGATTTTTACATTGGATTTGGCGTTCAGAAAGCGGAGCCCAATGAATATGATGCCGTTTCAGTTGTTTATGAAGGTTTCGGTTGTTATCATTCCCCGTTATCTCTGTCAGGCCACGCAACATGGCATTATGATTCCGGTTACGACATCCCCCTTGTAATTACGCTGCTTGATGACGATTATACAATAGGCCTTCCGGATATCGGCTATCCCTACATAGACATAGCCGAGGGAGCTTTACGGTCTGGAGACAAGGTGACTCTTTCCATAGCCACTTCACCGGATTTAAGTATAAAGGCCATAACCTGGACTTATGACGGAGTTTCTTTCCCTGATGGCAGTGAGGTGGAACTGGACGCCGGATGGCACGGCGTGAGCGCCGCCATCACTTTTTCTGACGGCAGTAAGACTGTCCTGGAAAGGGAAATAGAGGTTAAATAAGTTCCAGCGCCACAACGTTCTCCACGTGCATGGTGTGGGGGAACATATCCACGGGTTGCACAGCAGTAATACGGTATTTAGCGGCCAGGATTGCAAGGTCCCTTGCCTGTGAGGCAGGGTTGCAGCTGACGTATACCATTCGGCTAGGGGCGGCGTCCAGAATCACCTTAGCTACGTCAGGGTGAATGCCGGCGCGGGGAGGGTCCAGGATAATGACGTCCGGACGGCCGTGCTTAGCTATAAACGCCTCATTCAGAACGTCTTTCATGTCTCCGGCAAAGAAACTGCAGTTGGTGATGCCGTTGCGCCGGGCATTGTCCTTGGCGTCCTCAATTGCCTCCGGAACGTACTCAATGCCAATCACTTTGGAGGCCTTTGAACTCACAAACTGGGCTATTGTGCCGGTGCCTGTATAAAGGTCATAGACAACCTCATTGCCGGTAAGCGCCGCAAAGTCCCTTGCCACGGAATAAAGCCTGTACGCCTGCTTTGAGTTGGTTTGATAAAATGATTTTGGGCCGATTTTAAAGCTCAGTCCTTCCATTGTCTCATAGATGGCGTCTTCTCCCTTGTAAAGGACGGGGGACTGGTCCGATATGGAGTCATTGAGCTTCTCATTGACTATGTACCATAGGCTTGAAATCTCCGGAAAACGGGCGCTGAGATTATCCAGAAGGGCTTTTATCTCTTCCATGCGGGGCTCCGCGAAGCAAAGGATAAGCATTACGTCTCCCTTGTCATTGGTCCTTACAAACATATTGCGGAAAAAGCCCCGGTTTTCCCTTATGTTGTAGAATTCATAGCCGTGGTCAAGGCAGAACTGCTTTACAAACAGGCGTATGGCGTTTGAAGGCTCTTTCTGGAGGTGGCACTCCTTGATATCCAGCACTTTATCAAAGAATTTGCTCACGTGGAAGCCAAGACCTACGCGCTCCTGGGCCGATAGTGCTTCAGGATTCTCTCCGTCAAGTATCCAGCGGGAAGCTGAAGCGCTGAATTCCAGCTTGTTACGATAATATTCCGTTTCTGGGGAGGGGAGTGTGGGCCTAATTTCAGGCACCTCCAGATGGCCTATGCGGATGAGCTGGTCTTCTACCTGCTGCCTCTTTGCCTCAAGTTGCATACTGTATGGCAAAGGTTGCCAGCGGCAGCCGCCACAGACGCCAAAATGCGGGCAAAACGGCTCCAGACGGTCCTTGGAGGGCTTTACAATACGTTTTATCCAGCCTTCCATGTAGTTTTTCTTCTTTTTGAAAACCTGGATGTCTACAACGTCTCCGGGAACGGCGAAGTCTACAAACACAACCATTCCGTCCACGTGAGCCAGTGCTTTGCCTTCAGCGGCCACGGCTACAATTGTAACGTTCTGAAGCAGGAGATCAATTTTTTTGCGCGACATTTTCTTTCAAGCGTTTGACCGTGCAAATGTACGATATTTTTTGATAGGGAACACAAATATATTTATACAACTTAACATAATATAAATTGTATAACAAGGGGATTTGTACGCTTTTTTTGCATTTCATGCAACGTTTTACCATTTTTTTGCATATATTTGTATGAAATAGTTTAAACTAACCTCATTATGAAAAGAACTATCGCCTTCTTATTTGCGTTCTGCACATTAGCGGCGGGCGTCGCAATTGCCCAGGACATCCTGATTGAAGAT
>JAFZML010000206.1 GCA_017553255.1 Bacteroidales bacterium
CGGCGGGCGGCGGCGCTGACACGGGCGTATGCGGCGTCATCGGCCATAATGTCCATTATGGTGCGTGCATAGTTTTCTTCCCCGACGGCCGATACATACCCGTTCACTCCGGGCGTAACCGTAGCCGCAGTCCTTGCGCCCTCCAGAAACACAGTGGGAGTGCCCTGGCAGGCCGCTTCAATCTGGACGAGGGAATTGGCATCGTACAGAGACGGGAACAGGAAAAGCTTGGCGCGGGAGTAGAGTTTTTCAAGCATCGGCCTGTCCGTGAGGCCACACATCACAACTTCTTCCGTAAGGCCTTCTGCGGCAACAACCTCCGCAAGCGCTTCCTCATCCTGGCCGCGGCCGGCAAAGAGCATACGGAAGTTCCTGAGTCCCATTGCCCTGGCCTTTGCAAGGGCCCTTACAATGAAGTCTATGTTCTTTATGAAGTTGATGCGGCCGACGAATAAAAAAACAGTGGCATCATCCGGGATTCCGAACGTGCGGTTAACCTCTGCCGCGGCTTCCAAAGGATTAGCCACCGGCATATGGTCGGTTGCATTGAGACGTACCTTACAGGGCGCTGTGAGGCCATATTCGCTCTGGTACAACTCCTTAATTCCGGCGTTCACGGCCCAGCACTCGTCGCACGCATTGAAAACTCGCATAATGCTGTCCATGGCAACGTTGACGGCCGGTTTAAACTTGAGCGGTTTCTCAAAGTCCTGCTTGTACTGACTGTGGAGCGTTGCCACAACTGGCAGTTGGTGAATCTTTCCATACAACACTCCGGCAAGTCCCACGGAGAACGGCGAATGAATATGGACAAGGTCTATTCCGCTTTTAATGAGGCGGGCTTCAAATAACGGATCAAGCGCAGGCGTGGGGACATCGTAGTCGTTATTGATGAGCGGGAAGGAGTTGCAGCGGACCACCTTGTAGGGCAGTTTTGCATCCTCCTCTTTACTGTAGCCACGGGTTTCCGGGCAGAAGACCACAACATCGCAGTACTTTGTGAGCCTGCGGGCATAATTGTCCACAACCTTTATGACACCGTCAACCATCGGGTACCAGGTATCAATGAAAAGACCAACTTTCTTCATAACGCAAAGATACTGCTTTTTGCCGGGTCTGGTGCCACCTTCCGGGCAATGAAACGCACAAAAAAGGCCGATTTCGTGTTGTTCGTTGACCAAATGGGCAACGAAATGCACAAAAAGGGCCGAAAACGTGTAAATGGTTGCCCGCGGATAGTGCTACTTTCCAATTATTTACGTATATTTGTATCCCGGTTAGATCTTAATCGGGATTTTTTATGTCCACATGCTTTGAGGATGCAAGCCTTCGCCATGCAGGCTTGCAGGATGGTACAAGTATATATCAGCTGCACGCCAGGCAGCTTTCAAACCGGTATTTCATTCTAAGCAATGAGGGGACACGCAGGCTGATGGCCTTCCCTGAAGTCGTCGGCTTTGATTCCTACCTTTCAATGCTTCCCGCCACCGTCGCCGCCCTACGCCATTTGTTTCCACAAGGCCGGGGCGGCGATGTCGATATTCTCACCATACTCCGCGGCGGCCTCAACTATCCCATAGAGGAAGCATGCTACCGTTGTGGGATCAGGGTACGTGACATCCATTTTGTATCCTGCGAAAGAATAATTGAGGACCATATTATCACCGGCCTTGAAATCAAATATGAAAAGCTTCGCGTAAAGAAGGACTGCACCCTGATAATTGGAGATATAATTGCCACCGGAGACACCCTGAGGCTGTGCCTTGACCAGGTTGTAGACCGTTTCAGGCGCCGCGGCGGCAGTATCCGCAAGATTGTCTTTTTCACAATTGGCGGCACCAGGGCAATAGAGCTTATGGAAGCCAAGAGGGAGGAAATCCGCAAGGTGTTCCCTGAGTTCGAGGGCTTTGAGTGCTTCTTCTATGAAGGCATCTTCACGGTGTACACCGGCCCCGGAGCCAGCGGCATTAATGTACCGGACATAGACTTTGGCTGGAAGGGCGGCGCCGTTGCACCGGAATTCCGCCGGTACGTGATGGACCATCCCTACTCCATCCTTGAAAAGTGCATAATCTACGACGGCGGAGCCCGCCGCTATGAAATCCCCATCCACTTCAGGGAAGCTCTGGAATATTGGGAAGGCATCTGGGGCAGGGCCGATTTAATTGACCCCGCTGCCCTTGTTGGGGAAAAACTTGGCTACGACGCTCCCCTGAGCTACCCCGCCTGGCTTAAACTGAATCACTTCAAAGATCTCAAAGATGACGGTTTGAAGGAGCTTTGGGCCAGCGAAAAGGCCCTCCTTGAAAACGCCGCCGCCCTTAGCCTTGAAACCATAGCGGGGCAGCGTATAAATGCAATTAACACAATACTACAGCAATATGAATAAGAAAAGCACAGGAGTAGACATTGACTACACCAGCAAACCGGTAGACAAAAACGGACGCAAAAGCAACCTGAGCATGTTCATGGTCATGCTTGGTTTCACATTCTTCAGTGCCAGCATGTGGGTTGGCCAGCAGCTGGCCGCAGGCCTCAACTGGTGGGACTTCATCTGGGCCCTCCTCCTTGGCGGCCTTATCCTGGCGGCCTATACCGGCGCCCTGGGTTGGATTGGCGCAGAGAGCGGCCTGTCGCTTGACATGCTCTCACGCCGCAGCTTCGGCACAAAGGGCAGCTGGCTTCCCAGCGCCATGATCAGCTTCACCCAGACCGGATGGTTTGGCGTGGGCCTTGCCATGTTCGCCATTCCTGTTGCAAAGGAACTCCTTGGCCTTGAGGTAACCCCGGACTTCATGCCCTGGCAGGGATATCTCCTTGTTGCCATAGCCGGCATCCTCATGACGGCCAGTGCATACTTCGGCATAAAGAGCCTTACCATAGTGAGTTACATTGCCGTTCCCGCTGTGGCAATCCTTGGTACCGTGGCAATGATCCTTGCAATCCGTCACGGAGACGCAGGCCTTGTGGAGCAGTTTGCAAAGGGCAGCAAGGACCTTGGAGTCATTGCCGGCGCCGGTCTTGTGGTGGGAAGCTTCGTTTCCGGAGGTACGGCAACGCCAAACTTCACCCGCTTTGCAAAGAGCGCGAAAGTGGGCCTCTGGACCACTGTGGTTGCCTTTTTCATCGGCAACAGCCTTATGTTCCTCTTTGGCGCAGTTTCCAGCATCTATGTGGGCGGCAACGACATCTTTGAGGTGATGCTGAACCTGAACCTCTTCTATCTTGCCGTGCTTGTCCTGGGCCTCAACATCTGGACCACCAACGACAACGCCCTGTACACCGCAGGTCTTGGCCTTTCCAATATCTTCGGCCTCAGCAAGAAGACCATGGTCATCATATCCGGAATTATCGGCACCGTGGCCGCCGTATGGCTTTACTGGAACTTCTGCGGCTGGCTCAACGTTCTCAACTGCACCCTCCCTCCCGTGGGCATCATCCTCATCCTCCACTACTTCGTGAACCGCGGAAAGGATGTGGCCGAAAAGAGCGTGGACTGGAGCGCGATAATCGGCGTTGTCTGCGGCGCCGTGGTGGCCAATCTCCTGCACTGGGGATTCGCCTCCATCAACGGCATGGCGGTTGCAGCCCTGTGCTGGGGAATCGGCCGTCTTATTAAGAGATAAAGCGTGGAACGTATTGCTCCTGAACGGATTTTTTAGTATCTTTGCAGATTATTATAGAATTATAAATAAGTACTAAGATATGCTATTCCAACTTCTTCAAGCAGACACCCTGGAATCTCTGGCAAATGCCGTAAACCAGGCAGCTCAGGAGCCCGTGGCCGTAGAGCCGCAGCAGATGAGTGAGAGTCTCTTCTCAATGTTCACCATGGGCGGCCCCCTCATGTGGGTTCTCCTTGCACTCAGCATCCTTGCAGTGTATCTGATTGGCCGCAAATGGTGGGTTATCAAAAACGCCTCCAAGATAGACCCTCATTTCATGAAGGACATCAGGGATTATATCACAGACGGCAAAACCAAGAGTGCCATCACCCTCTGCCGCAAGTATGACAACCCCGTGGCCCGCATGATTGAAACCGGCATCAACCGTATGGGCAGGCCCATGGCAGATATCCAGAGCGCCATTGAGAATATCGGCAACGTGGAAGTTGCACGCCTTGAGAAGGGCCTTCCCCTCCTTGCAACTATTGCCGGCGGCGCTCCCATGATTGGTTTCCTTGGCACCGTGCTTGGTATGGTACAGGCCTTCTTCAACATGTCCAAGGCAGGCAACAACATTGACATCACCCTCCTGAGCGGCGGTATCTACACCGCCATGCTCACCACCGTGGGCGGTCTCATTGTTGGTATCATAGCATACTTCGGCTACAACTGGCTCACCGGCAAGGTAAGTGACCTTGTGTACCAGATGGAAAGCTCCACCATGGAGTTCATAGACATTGTTATCAACGAACCCTCAGCCCAGGAGGAATAATGGCACTCAAGAGAAACACCAAGGTAGACGCGCAGTTCGCGGTATCCAGTATGACGGATATCGTGTTCCTTCTGCTTATCTTCTTCCTTGTAACCTCTACGCTCATTAATCCCAACGCCCTCAAGCTCCTCCTGCCCAAATCCACGGGCCAGGTAAACGCCAAGGCAACGGTGAGCGTAAGCATCAAGGACTGGGGAGACCAAACCTACACCTACCACATCAACGGGGACCAGGAACCTACGCTGTTCCAGGATATAGAGGATGAATTGATCGGCCTCCTTTCGGCCGAAGAAGACCCTACGTTCTCCATCTACAGTGACCAAACCGTTCCCGTGGGAGAAGTGGTCCAGGTAATGAACATTGCAAAGAGGAACCACTATAAAGTGATTCTGGCAACCCAACCTGAATAATTATGCAGCCTTACCAGCGCACAAGAGAAAAGCGTGAGAAGAACGCCAACGTAACCGGAATCCTGGTTACGCTGGGTATCCATGCCGCGGCGCTGGTTGTTTGCCTAACAAGCGGCCTCACTTATCTTGACCCTCCGCCGCCGGAGCGCACGTCCCTTGTGATTGAATTTGAGGAAGAGGAGAAAATGGTAAAGCCCGTCCAAACACGTGTTGGCAGGCAGCCCCAGGCAGAGGAAGTGAATCTTGAAAAGGAAGTTGAGCTGGTTCAGAAGGCAGAATCTCCCCACGTGAATCCCGTTCCCAACGTCACTCCCGCCACAAAGCCGGATCCCGTTGGAGACGTGGAGGTTCCCACTCCCAAGCAGGAAGAAGAGCCTAAACTTGACCCCCGTGCCGCTTTCCCCGGCATGAGCAAGAAGGACAACAACGCCACCACGCCCCACAGCGCTGCTGAGGCATCTGAAGGCTTCAAGGCCGGTCAGCCGGATGGCAACACCCGTGAGGGCAAGGTAGAAGGATCGGCAAATGCCCACCTTCAGGGCCGTTCTGTGGTTGGCTCACTGCCCAAACCCACCTACGGCATCCAGGCCGAAGGCACAGTGGTGGTCCAGATCAAGGTAGACCAATACGGAAATGTCACTGAAGCCATTCCCGGAGCAGAAGGTACTACCGTAACAAACAAAGAGCTTTGGAACGCAGCCCGCAACGCCGCCATGAAAGCTCACTTTAACATGAAAGCAGATGCTCCGGCCCTCCAGACCGGTACCATCACTTATATTTTCAAATTAAAATGATATGGGTATATGTCTTCGGAATCGTCAGCTTCGCTGACCCCTCCCACTTCGTGGGCCCCTCCCTCTTATCCGGCCGAGGGTGGCCAGAGATTCCGAAGACATATACCCATATCAAGAACACAAAATTAAGCCCGTGAGGGTGAAAGTATTATGGAAGACAACAAAAGAGGTACGAGAAAACGTATCACAAGAAGGCCTGAGACAGGTCACGCAGAAAAAGTAGATTATTCCACCAGC
>JAFZML010000207.1 GCA_017553255.1 Bacteroidales bacterium
ACGCCGTAAGGAATTACCAGCGCGGAGACTCCGGAGAAGGTTCCAACACAATAGGCCTGTATAAGATTGATTATTCGGGAGAAACCGCCTCCGTTGGAGACAGGGTTATTGAAACTGCTGTCCGCGGAATCGGCTGGGATGACGACAAATTCATGATTGGCGCAGTATCTCCCAATGAAACCTTCTCCTTTATGGAAGACGGAAATCCTGTACGCCTATACACAATATATCCTTTGAATATTGTTGTTTCTACGCGTGATCTGCCGGCACACTATGACGCCAACTATAACGCATATATAGACGGCATTGCCTGCTGTGAAGCTACAGAACACGGATTCTATGTATGTGATCTGTCCAAGAGCGCGGCACAGTGGGTAGATTTGGACTGGAGCGCAGCATCTGAGTACCAGTCCCAGGTTACAAAGATGACCCCGGATCATTTTGAGGCGGCCTTTATGGCGCTCCGCTACCTTGGCCAAACGTCAGACGGAAGCAGCCTCACCTTCTGGGCGCCCGTAACCGGACAATCGGCCGGGAAACTGGCTCTTATGACAGATCCTGACGGAGACCCGAACTTCGTTATTCAAGTACTCCTTTCCTTGTAATGGACAAGACCATAGCACTAAACCCTAACGAGGTTGTTGCCTACCTCCAGAAAAAGCCCGTGGAATTCACCAGGGCGGATCTTATAAGATTCATCACTGAAAAAGGCATCAGGATGATAGACTTCATGTATCCCGCAGAAGACGGCAGGGTGAAAACCCTGAACTTCACGGTGAACAGCCTTGCATACGCAGAAACCATACTCACGGAAGGAGAGCGCGTAGACGGATCAAGCCTTTTCCCCTCTTTCATAGAGGCCGGAAACAGTGACCTTTACGTAATCCCCCGCTACCGCACCGCATTTGTAGATCCCTTCAATGAGATCCCAACGCTGTGCCTGCTCTGCGACTTCTATGACAAAAGCGGAGAACCCTTTGACTGCGGGCCGCATGCCACTCTAATGAGGGCCGAAAAATCATTTGAGGCTTCTACCGGAATGCAGTTTGAGGCAATGGGAGAGCTTGAATACTACGTAATTACAGAGGAAGACAAACTTTTCCCCGCCACGGACCAGAAAGGCTACCATGAAAGCGAGCCCTTTGCCAAACTGAACGACTTCCGCAGGGAATGTATGGACCACGTTGTGAAAACCGGAGGCCAAATCAAGTACGGCCACGGTGAGGTGGGCAACTTCACCCTTGACGGCAAAGTGTATGAGCAGAATGAGATTGAGTTCCTCCCCTGCCCCCTTGACACCGCCGCAGACCAGCTTCTCCTGGCAAAATGGGTTATCCGTAACCTTGCATACCGCTACGGACTGGACGTGAGCTTTGCTCCCAAAATCACCGTTGGAAAGGCCGGAAGCGGCATGCATATCCACATGCGCCTTATGAGGGACGGCAAAAACGCCACCCTTGGGAAAGACGGAAAACTCTCTGAGGAATCCCTCCGCGCCATTGCAGGTCTCATGACCATGGCGCCCTCCATTACGGCATTCGGCAACAAGAATCCCACCTCATACTTCCGCCTGGTTCCCCATCAGGAGGCACCAACCAACGTTTGCTGGGGAGACTGCAACCGCAGCGCCCTTGTACGCGTACCCCTGGGCTGGAGCTCCGGAGTGGATATGTGCTCAAGCGCGAACCCCTCTGAGAAGCCTGAGGACAGGGACACCACCGCAAAGCAAACCTTTGAGATGCGTTCCCCTGACTGCAGTGCCGATATCTACCAGCTCATGGCCGGTCTCTGCGTTGCCGCCCGTATCGGCCTTGAAATGCCAAAGGAAAAGGCTCTCCGGATTGCAAAGGACACGTATGTGGACATGGACATCCATAAGTCTGAGAACGCCGCAAGGCTTGCAACCCTGGCCCAGCTCCCCACCTGCTGCACGGAATCGGCCGACTGCCTGGAAAAGGTAAGGGACGTTTACCAGCAGGAGGATGTCTTCCGCCCACGCATGATTGACGGTATAATAAGGAGTCTGAAGGCCCACGGAGACTCTTCGCTGCACGCTCAGGCCCGTAAGAATCCAGGTCTAATGAAACAGCTTGTAGAGCAATACTTCTACTGCGGATAGGATTTTTCAATCCTAAATATAATAAAATTCACCGGCCCATTGCACTCACTGCGACGGGCCGGTTACTTAACCTAAACTTAAACTATGAAAAACTTCACTGCAAAAATAGCACTTCGCAAGCATATATGCAATAGTTTTCCAATAAATGATGCAAAAAATTCCCGAGCGTTAAAAAATCACGCCCGGAATCATAAGGACATTTTATCCCATTTTACACGTGACGCATCTTGGCGAACTTGAGTATCAGGAGTTTATCTCCATACTCATCAAAATGAACGCGTGCCTTGAGGTCCGGCACCTGGCCGATAATTTCCAGTATACTACCCTTTCCAAAACGGTTGTGCTCTATCCTGTCCCCCACCTTGAATGAAGTCATGGGATCCGGTGTGAAGTTCTGGTCAATCACAGGCGGTTTGGCCTGGAATGCCCGGTCGGGGCCGGGCATGACGCGAGAAGAGCCGCCGGGCATGACGCGAGTAGGGACCGGCCTAGATATTCCTGAACTGGTGCGTACGTTGACTGGACGGCGCCAGGAGAAGCCCGGAGAGCCAAAGTCGTCGTCGTCACGGAGACCAGAGTCCATATCTTCACGCGTAAGCGGACGGTCCAGGTACTGCGGCGCAATTTCACGGAGGAAACGGCTGGGGGAATTGCTTTCATGCTTGCCGTTACGCATACGCGTTTGAGCGAAGGACACGGTCACAACCCGCTTTGCCCTGGTTAAGGCCACATAGAAAAGACGACGTTCTTCCTCAAGGTCATGGGGCGTAAGCATCCAGCCGCCTGAGGGGAAAAGATTTTCCTCCATTCCGGTCACGTAAACATAAGGGAATTCCAGGCCCTTTGCGGTATGAACCGTCATGAGAGCCACTTTATTGGCCGAATCTTCATCTGAGACATCCACGTTTGAAAGCAGGGATACGTTCTCAAGGTATGCCGAAAGATCCGTGCGAGGAGTCTCATCCTCGAGAGCCTCTTCAGCGGCATCTTCCATAAACAGTTTCACGCTGTTGAGGAGCTCCTCAATATTTGCAAAACGTGACTGCCCCTCAACGGAAGTATCCGCTTTGTAGAAAAGGTACAGGCCGCTTTCCTGAGCCAGCGACATTGCGGCGTCGTATGCGTCCTGCAGCCTTTCACGGGCCCTCAGGATTATGGAACAGAATGCGCCGAATTTGGGATTTGTACTTGCCGAAGCCGCCTGGAAAAGGGACACCCCGGCCATTCGGGCCTCCTCAATCAAGGTGCCAAGAGAAGTGTTGCCGATTCCCCTTGCGGGCTTGTTGACTATTCTTTTGAAGGATTCGTCGTCGTGGGGATTGACGGCCAGCTTGAAATAGGCCATCATATCCTTTACCTCCGCCCTTTCAAAGAAAGAGTTGCCGGAGTATATCATATACGGTATATTGCGGCGGCGAAGCTGCTCCTCAAGTGCCCTGGACTGGGAATTGGTGCGGTACAGTATGGCAAAATCCTGGTACTCCGCGCCGTCCATCCTTATGCGCTGGAGGATGGAAGACGCCGTTTGCATGGCCTCTTCCTGCTCAGTGAATGTGCGCACAAGGTGGATGGGTTCTCCCTTCTCCCCCATTGATACGCACTCCTTGGGGATCCGGCCTTCATTGCGGGCGATAAGCGTATTTGCGGCATTCACAATGTTCTGGGTAGAGCGGTAATTGCGCTCCAGACGGAAAAGGCGCGCCCCCTGGAAATCCTTCTGGAAATTCAGAATGTTCTGGATTTGGGCGCCGCGGAATCCATAAATTGACTGGGAATCATCTCCAACTACGCAAATATTCCTGTGACGGGCGGCAAGCTTGAGAAGGATAAGGTACTGGGCCATATTTGTGTCCTGGTACTCATCCACAAGGATGTGGTCAAACCTGGCGGAAATATCTGCCAGAGCCTCCGGGGAGCGTTTGAGGAGGATATTCATATATAGGAGAATATCGTCAAAGTCCATTACTCCGGACTGCTTGCAAAGGGCGCAATATGCCGAATAAATGCGATAAATCTCAGGCTTTTTCTGGTGGTTGTCCCCTTCCCTGTAACCGCCGGCGCCATTCATATACGGCGTAGGGGTTATGAGGTCATTCTTGGCCTTGGAGATACGTGAGAGGACTTCCTTGGGCTTATAAACCTTGTCATCCAGATTGAGATTCTTGATGCAGGTTTTCACGGCGCTCACGGAATCTGTCTGGTCATATATGGTGAACGTTGCTGGAAACTCTATCACGGAGGCATAATCCCTCAGGAAACGGATGAACACGGAATGGAAGGTACCCATCCAGATGCGACGGGCCTTCCTTTCACCTACCATGAGACCAATTCTGTCCTTCATTTCTCCGGCGGCCTTTTTGGTAAAAGTAAGGGCCAGGATGCGCTCTGGAGGCACCCCGTTCTCAATAAGATATGCAATCCGGGAAGTTAAAACCCTGGTTTTTCCAGATCCCGCTCCCGCTACTATGAGCATCGGCCCCTCCAGACACTCTACTGCAGCCAACTGCTCCTTGTTCAAATCCTTCAAAATATCGCTCATACGCCCATTTTTATAACGCGAAATTAGCAATTTTTTCGTAACTTTGAACGCTATTTAAGAAAATGCACAAAACCTTATCAATAATGTCAAACAATCTCGCTTTGAAAAAGGGCCTGAACGTACCCCTGAAGGGTGCAGCAGCCCCTGAAGTCATCAAGCGGGTAACCCCTGACGTAGTAGCCGTAAAACCTACAGACTTCAAAGGATTCCTCCCCAGGCTTCTGGTGAAGGAAGGTGACGCGGTGCTTGCAGGCTCGCCCGTGATGGCTCACAAAAACAACCCTGAGATTCTGCTCACGTCGCCCGTAAGCGGCACCGTGGCCCAGATCGTCAGGGGTGAAAAGAGAAAATTGCTTGCCGTTCTGGTGAAGGCCTCCGGAGACCAAAAAGCCGTAGACTTCGGCACAAAGGCCCCCGCAACGGACGCTGAAGTCCGCGCCCTTCTCCTTAAGAGCGGCCTCTGGGGAGCTCTCATCCAGCGTCCCTACGGCGTTATGGCAGATCCTGCAGTTACGCCCAAGGCAATTTTCGTATCTTCATTCAGCACCGCTCCCCTTGCTCCGGATGAGGACTTTGTCCTTGGAGATGCTTTGGCCGATGTACAGGCCGGCGCAGACGCCCTTGCAAAGGTAGCACCCGTGCACGTCGCTATCCGCAGTGAGAAAGGAGCCTCAACGCCTTTCCACAAGCTGGAGAACGTCACGCTGCATGAGGTAAGCGGTCCCCACCCGGCCGGAAACGTGGGCGTCCAGATAAGCCACATCTCCCCCATCCTTAAGGGAGAAACCGTCTGGACCGTTTCCCTCCTGCACCTTGCAGCAATCGGCCATCTTGTAAATACCGGCAAGCTGGACCTTACCCGCAAGGTAGCCGTCACCGGCCCCGCCGCAACCCGCAACGCATACGTGCAGTGCCTCCCCGGCACTCCCGTTGGTGAGATTGCCCACGTGATGCCGGATGTCCGTGTAATTGGCGGAGACGCCCTTACCGGTGAAATCCTTGGCAAGGAAGGCTATCTTGGCTTCTTCCATAACCAGCTTACCCTTCTCCATGAAGGCTATGACCGTGAGTGGTTTGGCTGGGCAAAGCCCTTCCGTCCCAAGGTTCACAGCAGCTCCTGGTGCTACTTCTCCTGGCTCACCCCGGGCAAGAAGTATGACATGGACACCAATCTCCACGGCGGTCCCCGCGCCTTTGTGGAAACCAAGTGCTTTGAGGATGTCACCCCCATGGACATCTTCCCCATCTACCTCATCAAGGCCTGCCTTGCAGGAGACATTGAGAAGATGGAGCAGTTTGGTATCTATGAAGTTCTCCCTGAGGACCTTGCCCTCTGTGATTACGTAGACCCTTCCAAGAATGAGATCCAGGCCATTATCCAGAAGGGTATTGACCTCATGATCAAAGAAATGGCATAAGCTATGGCAGAAGAAATTAAACCTGGCCTTTTTGAAAAAGGCGGCAAGCTGTACTGGCTTCACTCTTCCATAGACGCTTTTGACACCTTCCTCCGCGTTCCCGGCACCGTAACCTTCAAGGGCGCCCACGTGAGGGACGGCATTGATCTTAAGCGCGTGATGATCATGGTGGTCATCGCCCTTGTTCCCGCGGCCCTCTTCGGCATGTACAACGTAGGTCTCCAGACCTCTACGCTCTACGGCCTTGACTGGGGCTGGTTCCACATGTTCTGGTATGGCCTTCTCAGGATGCTCCCTCTGTTTGTAGTATCCTACGCAGTTGGCCTTGCCATTGAGTTTGCTTCGGCCCAAATCAGGGAAGAAGAAGTGAACGAGGGATACCTGGTAACGGGTTTCCTCATTCCCCTCATTGTCCCCGTGGACGTTCCTCTATGGATGCTGGCCCTGGCCGTTGCATTCTCCGTTATCTTTGTGAAGGAGGTATTCGGCGGTACCGGAATGAATATCTGGAACCCCGCCCTTGTTGCCCGCGCATTCCTCTTCTTCTCATACCCGTCAAGCATGTCCGGTTCAAGCGTGTGGGTGTCCAAAACCTGGGTTCCCGCCCTTAAGGACGTGGATGCCATATCGGCCGCCACTCCCCTTGCAATTGCCCATGACGGCGGCGTAGAGGCACTCTCCTCACAGTATTCCTTCATGGATATGTTCTGGGGCTTCATCCCCGGATCCACCGGTGAAACTTCCGTAGTTGCAATCCTCCTTGGTGCAGCCCTCCTTGTATGGACAGGCGTTGCTTCCTGGAAGATTATGGTAAGCTCACTGGCTGGCGGTCTCCTTGTTGGATGGCTTGGCCAGATAGGCGGAGCAACCACCCTCCCCTGCTACTATCAGCTGGTAATGGGCGGTTTCCTCTTTGGCTCAGTGTTCATGGCTACGGATCCCGTAACCGCCGCCCAAACAGAGGTTGGCAAGTGGATTTACGGTTTCCTCATTGGCGCCCTTGCAGTTGTGGTACGCCTGTGGAACCCCGGCTATATGGAGGGAATGATGCTTGCCATCCTGTTCATGAACACCATGGCGCCCATCATTGACCACTGCGTAGTTACCGCTTTCACAAACCGCAGAATCAAAGCAAAAGCATAGGAGGATAGCCGTATGAATACAAATAATAACGTATACACCGTAGTCTACACCACCGTAATTGTGGTGGTTGTAGCCGCAATCCTCGCCTTCGTATCCCAGAGCCTCAAGGAAAAGCAGGAAGCCAATGAAAAGGCGGAAACCATTTCCCAGATGCTCACCAGCGCCCAGTACGG
>JAFZML010000208.1 GCA_017553255.1 Bacteroidales bacterium
AGCAATTACTTTTTACAAATCAAAGCATCCTTCTCCAACTGCTCTCGGAGGGCGTCGAGGGAAGGGAATTTGCGCTCATCGCGAATGCGCCTGAGGAAACGGATACGGAGAGAGAGGCCGTAGATATCCTCATCAAACCCAAGGATGTGAGTTTCAATGGTTCTGGTGGTGCCGCCCACAGTTGGACGTGTGCCGATATTGCACATACCACGGAACACGTTGCCAGTCACTTCCACATCCACGGCATACACGCCGTTTGCCGGAACCAGTTTCAAAGGCTCATACAGTTGCATGTTTGCCGTAGGAAATCCAATGGTCCGGCCCATTCTGTTTCCTGCCACCACCACGCCATACAGTCCATACTCATACCCCAGCATGGCATTGGCCCTGCCGATGTCCCCCGCCTCCAGCGCTTTACGGATTTGGGTGGAGGAGATAGAGGACAGTTGTTCTCCGGAACCCGTGGCCGCCCGTGGCCACGTGAACGGGAGGGGCCCAACGGACCGGAGGGACGTTGGGAGGGACGAGGAGCGAAGCGACGAAGGGTTCCGGGAACAATAGTCCTCTATCTCCGAAGCCGTCAGTTTATCGGCCCCAATCCTATTATCATACCCCATAATCACCAGTGAGGCGCCGTAGCGG
Source organism: Bacteroidales bacterium (assembly GCA_017553255.1). Classification (GTDB taxonomy): domain Bacteria; phylum Bacteroidota; class Bacteroidia; order Bacteroidales; family UBA932; genus Cryptobacteroides. The sequence goes on from JAFZML010000208.1 coordinate 643, forward strand.
GAGCGAAGAAGGTCAAGGTACTCAGCGGCAGTTAAAGAGGCAAACTGGCGGGTGAAGGGAAGAACCTCAATGCGGTCTATGCCGGCGGCGGTAAGGAGCGCCTTCTTTTCCTCCAGGGAACTTAGCAGCCTGAAATCCCGGGCGTCCTGCTGGAGAACGGTGCGGGGATGGGGCCAGAATGTTACCACAACGGCCTCCTCTCCCCTTTCACGGGCAGAGGAGACCACTGTCTCAAGCACATGACGGTGCCCAAGATGGACACCGTCAAAGAATCCTGTGGTTACTACAGCCACTTGACGCACTCAAAGCTCTGGCGGTGCGCAAGAAGCGGGTGCTTTGCGAATACGCGGGCGCCCACCAGGTAGGAACCGGTCTTTTCAGGAAGGACGTCCACAACATAGTGTGCAACGCCATCCTTCACGGAAACAACCTTGAACTCCTGAACGTCTACGATATGCACCTTGCCGCGGGCATCTGACTGTGCAAACACAATCTCAAGGCCAACTTCCTTGGCAGTGAGGTCTCCAAGCTGGAGATCCATCTCTGAGTGATAAGGCTGAGCCACTGAAAGGTCATACGTAGTATCCGGCTGGGAACGGGAAACAAGACGTACGTTCTCCCACTCACGGCGTACGTGAGTTTTCCAAGCGGCCAGTTCACGTGCCTTGGCAAAATCCTTTGCCTTGACGGCTGCAACAGCCTTTGACTGAGGCTCATAGTACTGGTTGATGTAGTCTGTGAGCATACGGTTGGTGGTGAAGTTGCAGGCAACCTTGGCAATGGTGTTCTTGATGTAGCCAATCCACTCCGTACTGCGTCCGGTGACACGGTCTACGTTATAGTATGCGGGAGCAATGTCGTTCTCCAGGATCTGGTAAATGGTAGCGGCGTCAAGCTCATTCTGGAAGTTGTTGTCTTCATAAGCCTGCTCAATGGGAAGAGCCCAGCCGGCGCCTTCCTTGTAGCCTTCCACCCACCATCCGTCAAGGACGGAGAAGTGCATGGTGCCGTTCATTGCGGCCTTTTCACCGGAAGTACCGGAAGCCTCCTGGGGACGTGTAGGATTGTTCATCCATACGTCTACGCCCTGGACCATACGCTTTGCAAGTGTGATGTCATATCCGGGAACAAATACAATCTTGCCGATAAACCTGGGATCCTTGGAAATGTCCACAATCTGCTTGATAAGATCCTGGCCGGCTTTATCTGCGGGATGGGCCTTACCTGCAAAGAGGAACTGCACTGGCTGTGCGGGATTGTTCACAATCTTGTCCAGGCGGTCAAGGTCACGGAACAGGAGGGTTGCCCTCTTGTAGGTGGCAAAGCGGCGTGCAAAACCAATTGTAAGGACGTCGTCACGGAGATTGTCCATAATGGTAACAAGCTCTGACGGGCTGTAATGGTTACTGATTGCGCTGTCTGAGAGCCTTTCCCTCAGGAACTTGATAAGCTTTGCCTTGAGGGTGCGCTTTACGCTCCAAACCTCTGCGTCAGATACGCCGTAGATACCCTCAAAGCAGGATTTGTCATAGTGGTGAGTGGCAAATGCAGGGCCGAATACACGGGCGTGCACGGGCTTCCACTCAGGGGCGCACCATGTAGGATAGTGAACGCCGTTGGTGACATAGCTCACAAAGAGTTCCTCCGGGAGATAACCCTGATACATGTGCTGGAAGATATCCTGGGAAACCTTTCCGTGAAGCATGGAAACGCCATTCACATTCTGTGAGATGTTGGCGGCAAGGTTACTCATTGAGAACTTCTCATGAGGATCCAGAGGATTGTCCTTGCCAAGGGACATGAGGGTTTCCCAGTCCACTTTCAGACGCTCCGGATAATGGCCGATATACTGCCTCAGGAGGCCTTCCTCAAAGGCATCGTGGCCAGCGGGAACGGGAGTATGGGTGGTGAACAGAGAGCTTGCACGTACAACCTCAAGGGCCTCAGTGAAGTCAAGGTTATCCTTCTCAATATACTCACGGAGGCGCTCCATGCCGATAAATGCGGCGTGGCCCTCATTGCAGTGATATACCTGGGGATCCAGACCCAGCTTGCGGAGGGCCCTGATACCGCCAACGCCAAGCAGGAGTTCCTGCTTGAGACGGTTTTC
>JAFZML010000209.1 GCA_017553255.1 Bacteroidales bacterium
GGTAGGTAACATAACTCTTTGATTTACAAAGGTTAAGTTACAAATAATTGAGGAAATATCCAAATAAATTGAACATTTCCTCAATTTGTTTAGCCGACCTTTAAAGGGACTTTTTCAGTGCCCTCCGACTTCGGGGCCATTTTTTTGTGGAGGTGAGCGGACTCGAACCGCTGTCCAAACGTCCTGCCAGGTGGCTTTCTACATGCTTATCCTGCCTTTGGTTTTTGTGATGAGCCTGCCGGGAGGCGGGCGAACTCATCCTTAGCCTTTAAGTCTTGACCGGATTTAGAGGCGTCCTCCGGAGCAGCCTCAAATGGATGATACCCCTTGAGGGGCCCTTAAGAGGCGGAAGGGCCGAGGGATACTCGTCGGCGGCGCAACCTTGGCGCGGCGGATTAAGCTAATTGCCTTTGGCGAATTAAGCAGCGAGTGCGTAGTTGTTGTTGGCAACTGATTTTTTGAGGTCTGAGATTTACGGGCAAGGCCTCCACGCCCGGCATGCTTACCATCCAACACTGGCGCTGTCAAAACCAAAACACCCCCGTTGAACAAATAAGGACTGCAAATATAGCAATTATTCCTGGTCTGGCAATAGCCTGCGCGCGCCCATGTAGCGCATCATGAAATAAGGATGGGAGGAAGTTTGCTCCATGACACCGCCGGAGACGGATGCGTGAATGAAAGTGAAACTGCCCTTTTCCCTGTCCACTGACACCACAATGCCCACGTGGCCTATTGTGCGCACTCCCCTCTTTTTTCCAAAAAACACAAGGTCCCCTTTCTGGAGATCTGCGTAGGAATCCACGGGACGGCCCTCACGAAACTGGACCTGGGAATACGCGGTGATGTCATACCCAAAGTGTTTGTACACATAACGCGTATAGCTGGAGCAGTCAAAGGCCTTTGGGCCAGCCGCACCAAGCTTGTATGGCACTCCCTTGAACGTTCTGGCGTATGCCACAACGTCATCTCCGGTCACAACCTGGACAGACGGAACGGTTTCCTCCTGGGCCATGGCCACAAGCGGGACGGCCAGAAGGATAACTGCAAGAAGATATGTCCGGAATCCTTTCATACAAATGCAAATGTAATCAGAATTCCGGAACCATCAAATAGTGTGCTAATAATCCCTTTGCGGCTGCATCTGGTCCTCCTCCCTTGGCAGGATCTTCACCTTCCTTGCAATTACGTCCATCACTGTCCTCTCCTCATTCTCCTGCGTCACATATCTTCTCATCCTCACCCGGCCTGTAACCTCTATCCACATGCCCTTCTGGATCTCATACACGTCACCAATCAGTTCCCTGCCCTCCCAGGCCGCAACATTAAACCAGGCAACATCCGTCACCGGATTACCCTCCTTGTCCCTGGTGCTGTACTCCGTGACCACGGAGAAATTGCACACGTGAGACCCGTTCACGGAGTTTACATCGGCCCTGCCGACAACGCCCCTCAGCATAATCTTGTTTAAAAATTCCATTTCTTTCTTATTTAGCTGTTAAACTTCTCACCGGGTGCGGGCGCGCTTCCGCTCCGGCTGCTTGCAAAGAAAGGTCTGGATTCCCGAAAAAACGAATGAGATGTGCCTCTGGGGCCAATAATTTTACGTTTTTTGTGGTTTTTTACGTTTCAAATGTTGTATCACGTGAATAATTGGAGGTTGTCAAAACGTTTCACAGGAAATACGTTTTTTGTTGTAATAGGGAAACGTAAAAACTTTGCAAAATGTTTTTTGGGATGCTTGGATTTACGCAAAAAGCTTTTCACCTTTGCCGCAAATGTAAGATTGGGTATGGAATACAAGGTAGAAGAAAACCTGGAAGATGTTTCCAGATGCCTCCAGTGCGGCTGCGTCATAGATTATGGCGGACGTCCGGACCGCAAGTTCTGCAGCGCCGGATGCAAGAACCGCTACCACAATTACAGGCGCTTCAGGCGGAGGGACGTGGCCCAGAAATCCATCTTTGGAAGGCTGGAGAAAAACTATGAAATCCTTGAGAATATAATCCACCTTGGGCTTAAGGGAATGGACAGGGTAACACTTGCCTATATGGGTTTTGACCCGGCCTATGCCACGTCCTACTACCGCCTTGGGCGGAAAAACATCTATACCTGCTTTGACATACGCTATGAACTCACGGCATCCAGGATTAAGGCCGTGTCCCTGATGGAAACAGGGGAATCTATTTCAATATGAGTTCCTGAATATACCCCACGGTGCGGTTATCCTGTGTAAAAAGGCTGTCCTCCGAAAGGAAACGGTTCATTTTTTCCACAAGTTCCGCTTTCTGAAAATGAAGCTGGTTACGTATTACTGAGGAATTTAGGGTGATATACAGTTTCCCGTCACGGTAGAAACGCCTCAGAGTGAACTCCCCCGCTCCTGAGCAGGCGTCCCAGGCCGCAAACACGCGTTGCGTATTGAGCCCAACGGTAAGTTTCATTGACTGGATGTACTGCTTTACAAGCTCATCCATTGAAACCGCTTCTTTCCTGTGTATCCTGATGGGATCCATACTATTCTACCCTTGTGAATGTGCCGGCGGCGGTATCAAAATACGCACGGTCTTCCGTAATACGGTCTACTACGGAAGAAAGGCGGCCCTTGTCCGTATCCGTAATGAAGATTTGGCCGAAATCACTGCCCGCGACCATCCCGATGAGATTGGAAATCCGGCCCATATCAAGTTTGTCAAAGACATCGTCCAAAAGCAGCATGGGAGCAAAGCCGTAGGAGCGCTTCATAATCTCATACTGGGCAAACTTCAGGGCCACAAGGAAGGACTTCTGCTGCCCCTGGGAGCCTCCACGGCGGATTGGATGACCGTCCATGGTAAAAACAAAGTCATCTCTCTGGACGCCGCATGAGGTATATCTGAGCGAAAGGTCACGCTCCCTGTGAGAGGCAAAAAGGTCCGTAAGAGACCCGGCGGAAAGGTCACTCTTCAGTTCCAGGGACACGGTTTCCCCGCCGCCGGATATGAGGCGGTAGTATTCCGCCACAACGGGCCGAAGATCCTGCGCCAGGCGGCTTCTTGACTTAAAAATATACGCAGCCGACGCCGCCATCCTTTCATCTATCACCTCAAGGAGTGAAAAATCCGGCTGGAAGTCCTTCAGGAGCCTGTTTCTCTGGGCCAGAAGCCTGGTGTAATTCTGAACGGCCGAAAGGTACTCAGGATCCATCTGGGACAGTATTGCGTTGGAAAGGCGCCTCCTTTCTTCCCCGGATTCACTCACAAGGGCGCCGTCTCCGGGAGATACCATTACAACGGGAAGAGTACCTATGTGCTCTGCCATACGGGAAACGGGTTTGTCGTCCCTCACGAGCTTCTTTCCTTCACCCACCACCTTAAGGGAAAACCTGGATTCAAGGCCGTTTTCCATGGCGTACACGCCGCCAAGGGTGAAACCGGACGTGCCATAACGGAAATTATACCTGTCCGGAGCCGGGAATGCGCTCTTTGTCATTGAAAGATAATAGATTGCATCCAGCAGATTTGTCTTCCCTTCACCGTTGTTGCCGCTTATGCAGTTTACATTGGGGGAAAAGGACAAATCCTGAAACTCTATGTTCCTGAAATCCTGGACTACTATTTTCTTTAAAGAGGGCATTGTACACGCGTGTTTGGATTGCAAATATATAAAATATTTCGTAAATTTGCAGGCTTAAAAGGCCCCAGGCCTGCAACAAGATAATAAACAAGACTAAATATCATTATGGCAAAAATCACTAAAGAAGAGGAAATCCGCCAGCAGAACGTAGCGGAAGCGGTTTCCAAAGCAGAAGTTTTCTTCAAGGAGAATGGTAAACTCATTTACGGTTGCGTAGCGGCAGTTCTGGTAATTGCCCTTTGCGTGCTTGCATACAACCGTTTCATCCTTCAGCCCCAGAAGCAGCAGGCCACTGAGCAGATGGCCCAGGCAGAACGCTGGTTCCAGGCCGGTGAATATGAGCTTGCCCTTGAAGGTGATGACAACTATCCCGGTTTTGAGGAAATCATTGACAAATACGGTGCAAAGGCTGGCCAGGCCGTTTATATGTACGGCGGCGTAGCAAAGCTCCAGACCGGCCAGTTTGAGGACGCCATTGCCCTCCTCAAAAAGTACAAGGGAGAGGATCCCATCCTGCTTGGCCGTGCACAGGCTTGCATCGGAGACTCTTACGTAGAGCTTGAGCAGTACAAAGAGGCTATCGCCTGGTATGAGAAAGCCGCAAAAACCACAGACAACGCTTTTGCAGCAGCATACCTCCTGAAGGCCGGTATCGCCGCAGAGGCCGCCGGTGACCCCGCCAAGGCACTCTCCTTCTACAAAACCATCAAGGATCAGTGGATGAGCGCCCCTGAGGCAATGGAGATTGACAAGTACATCAGCCGTATCCAAACCGCAGAATAATATGGGAAGAGCTTTTGAATTCCGCAA
>JAFZML010000210.1 GCA_017553255.1 Bacteroidales bacterium
CCGATATAGAGGAAGATGGTGACGTTCCCTTCGGCATGGTGTGCGATATCCTTGTGAAAGAGGAGTACCGCGGCCATGGAGCAGGGGAGGCCCTTCTTCAAACCGCCATCTCCTGGCTCCGCAGCCGCGGCATCAATGATATCTACCTTGAATCAGGCAAAAACAACCACTCCGCCCACCGCTTCTTTGAAAAGCGCGGCTTCTCCCACGTCTCAGAGATCTACAAGCTCTTTTAATCCGCCCCCTCCCCTTAAACTTCTCCCCTTGTGGTGGAGCTCAACTGCTTGATTATCACGCATTTACAGAAGTTTCTGGTAGAAAAAGTTCTACCAGAAACTTTTATAACGCATTGAGTGTGAATTACTTAAGCTCCACTAGAATGCATAGATTACAATGTAGAACATCATCACGGCCGTGCAGATGAGCTTGGCGCCGGTGCCGAACATGAAGCCAAGGAAGGCCCCGAAGGCGGATTTCAGTGACGTTCCGGCATCCTTTCCGGCAAAGAGAAGCTCGGCAACGAATGCTCCCAGAAGGGACCCGAAGATCATTCCAATAGGCGGATAGATAAGGCCTATGAAAAGACCGGCAATTGCGCCCCAGCCTCCGTACTTACTGCCTCCGGTGAGTTTGGTAAAATATGCCGGGACAATATAATCCAGGATGCTGATAGCTATTACTATCCCAAGCCATACCAGAAGCATGGTGGTAGAGACGGGTTCTCCGGCGGCGTTAGTGCCTGAACCCCAGATGTAAAGGAGCAGCAAACCGAACCAACTGACGGGCGGCCCGGGGAGGCCCGGAGCCACGCTGCCCACAATTCCAATCACGCCAAGAACGATGGCGGCTATTGCGATAAACGTTTCCATAGCACAAAAATATTCACTATCTTTGGTGAAACAAAAAACGTGCAGAACATGTTTGCAAAGGAAGTATACATTCGCAGGCGTGAGGTCCTGCTCCAGAAAATGAGGGAGGCCGGTGAAAGCGGTCTTATTCTTTTTATCGGTAACGTGGAGGCCCCCGCCCAGTACAAGGATAATTGCTACAAATGGCGTCAGGATAGCACCTGGCTGTATTATTTCGGCCTGGATGAACCCAGAATGGCCGCTGTTCTGAGCATAGATTCCGGCAATCAGGGCATATTTGCCGATGACGTTGACATTGACGATATCATCTGGATGGGCCCCCAGGAATCTGTTGCATCAAAGGCAGCATCCGTTGGCATTTATCAGACAGGGCCTTATGACAATCTGGCAGGTTGGCTGGAGCATAATGTGAAGGGTCGCAAAGTCCATGTGATTCCCCCGTCACGCTATTACAACACCCTTAAACTGGCCGAACTTCTTCCGGGCGTTCAGCCTTCGGAGTCTCTCATAAAGGCCATTATCTCACAGAGAATTGTTAAGGAAGACATAGAAATTGCCGCAATTGATGATGCCTGCGCCCTTGGCTATGAGATGCATTCTGTTGGCCGAGATTCAATTAAGCCCGGCATCATTGAGCAGGAGATTGTGGGAAAAATGGAAGGCGTGACCATTTCCAAAGGCTGGGGCGTTTCCTTCCCTACCATTCTTACCCAGCACGGAGAAACCCTTCATAACCATCTCCATGACAAGCTCGTAGAGCCCGGAAAGCTTATGGTTATTGACGCCGGCGCAGAAAGCAATATGCACTATGCCTCTGATTTCACCCGCACATATCCCACATCCGGAAAGTTCACCACAAAGCAGCGTGAAGTATACCAGATAGTGTATGAGTGCAATGAGCTGGCTTTCAGCCTCACAAAACCCGGCACCACATACCGTGAAGTTCACCTTGCCGTTGCCCGCAAAATGCTGGAAGGCCTCCAGGGACTTGGTCTTGTAAATGGAGATCTTGATGAGATGGTTGCAGCAGGCATTGCCGGCCTGTTCCAGCCTCACGGCCTTGGCCATAACATGGGCCTGGACGTCCACGACGTGGAAGATCTTGGTGAAAACCTGGTGGGTTATGACCCTGACCAGCAGCGCGCAAAGCAGCTGGGGCTTGGCTCACTCCGTATGGCCCGTCGTCTTGTTCCCGGCCACGTAATCACTGATGAACCAGGCATTTACTTCATCCCAGCCCTCATTGAAAAATTCAAGAAGGAAGGCCTTGGCGGCAACTTTGTGAACTACGCAAAGCTGGAAAGCTATTATGACTTTGGCGGCATCCGTCTGGAAGATGACGTCCTTGTAACTCCCACCGGTGCACGCCGTCTTGGGCCTAAACGTCTCCCCATAGCTCCGGATGACGTTGAGGCTGCCATGGCCAGATAAAGTTTCTGGTGGAGCTTAAGTAATTCACACTCAATGCGTTACAGAGGTTTCTGGTAGAACTTTTTCTACCAGAAACTTCTGTAAATGCGTGATAATCAAGCAGTTGGGCTCCACCACAAGGGGAGAACTATAAAGGGTATTGGGAATCAGGGGAAAAGGTGTAACTTTGCAGTGCTATGGATATAAGAATTGGCAACGGATATGACGTGCACGCAATAGCGCCGGGCCTTACAATGTGGCTTGGCGGCGTGCAAATTCCAAGTGAAAACGGCTTTGTGGCACATTCAGACGGTGATGTGGCTATCCATGCGCTGTGTGACGCCCTGCTGGGGTGCCTGGCGCTGGGGGATATAGGCCACCTTTTCCCGGATACTTCAGATGAGTGGAAGGGCGTGGACAGTAAGATCCTTCTCCGCAAAGTTGTGGACATTGTCCATGAAAAAGGCTACAAGGTTGGTAATGTGGACATTACAATTGCCCTTCAGAGGCCGAAGCTGGCGCCGCACATAGACCGCATGCGGGAAACCCTTGCCCCAATCTTGGGCGTAACCGTGGACAGAGTGTCCGTAAAGGCCACCACAACGGAGAAATTAGGATTTGTGGGCAGGGCCGAAGGCTGCGAGGTATGGGCCTCGGCCATCATCCTTAAAGATTAAAAGCAATCCCTAGGGCTTGACTACCCGTCACATTTCTTTGAAAAACCTTGGATATTAAAATATTTAATTATAATTTTGCGGCGGTGTAGTGTATTTGACACTAAAGTTAACTTTATTAAATAATTAGTACTATGAAGAAAGTATTTATGTCTGCTGCTATCGTAGCCATCATGGCTGCTGCAGTTGCTTGCGGTAACAACGCATCCAAGAAGGCCGAGGCCGCTCCCGCAGAGGAAGCTACCGAATGCTGCGAAGAAAAGAGCGCTATTGAAGAGGCCGCCGACGAGGCCCTTGACGCTGTTAAGGAAGCTGCTACTGAGAAGGCTGTTGAGGGTATCAACGCCGCCGCAGATGCCGCTGTTGACGCTATCAAGAAGTAATTAAACGCTTCAAAGCTTAAAACCCGGGGTTTTGAAAACTCCGGGTTTTTTGTATCTTTGTCATGCTATGGCAACAACTAAAACAAAGACTCTCTGGTTCTGTTCCAATTGTGGGAACGAGTACTCCAAATGGATGGGCAAGTGCCCCGCCTGCGGAGAGTGGAACACTATGGTGGAAAAGGAAGTGGTAACCGGTAAAAAGGCGGCCGTAAATGTCCCCGGGGCCGGTGCAAGGCCCATGCCGCTTAAGGACGTTTCCACCGCGCAGGAGGACCGCGTTTCCCTTGGAAGCCCGGAGGTGGACCGTCTTCTTGGCGGCGGCATAGTGAAGGGCAGCCTGGTCCTGATGGGCGGAGAGCCGGGAATCGGCAAAAGTACCCTTTCCCTGCAGCTCCCGCTGGGAAGGCCGGATCTTAAAACCCTCTACGTTACAGGTGAGGAATCCGTCAAACAGGTGAAAATGAGGGCAGACCGCCTTGGCGGTAACCCGGAAAACTGCCTCATCTACAGTGAGACGGATATGGCCGAAATCCTTAAACAGGCCCAGGAAGTTGCCCCGGACCTTATGATTGTGGATTCCGTCCAAACCATGTACTGCCAAAGCGTGGATTCAACGGCCGGCAGCGTGAGCCAGATCAAGGAGGTTGCCGCACAGCTGTTAAGATTTGCCAAAGGCTCCGGCATCCCGGTAATCCTCATTGGCCATATCACAAAGGAAGGCACCATTGCCGGGCCAAAGATTCTGGAGCATATAGTGGACGTGGTCCTTCAGTTTGAAGGAGAGAACCGCGGCGCCTACAGAGTGCTCAGGAGCATCAAAAACCGCTTTGGAAGCACGTCAGAGCTTGCTGTCTTTGAGATGACGGGCACCGGCCTCCGTGAAGTTGCCAACCCCTCAGAGATGCTTATTCCCATGCATGAGGAAGGCCTCAGCGGCACGGCAATATCGGCCATGCTGGACGGCAACAGGCCCTTCCTCTTTGAAGTCCAGGCCCTGGTGTCAAGCGCAGTTTACGGTACCGCCCAGCGCAGCGCAACCGGCTTTGACGTAAGGCGCCTCAATATGCTTCTTGCGGTGCTGGAGCGCCGTGCGGGCTTCAAACTGGGCCAGAAGGACGTATTCCTGAATATGGCCGGCGGCCTCAAGATCACGGATCCCGCCGCAGACCTTGCGGTTATTGTGGCTGTCCTTTCCTCCAATTTCGATTATCCTATCGGGGCCGATGTCTGCTTTGCCGGTGAAGTTGGCCTCAGTGGAGAAATCCGCCCTGTCTCCCAGGCTGCAAGGCGCGCCGTAGAGGCCGCCAGGGTAGGATTCAAGCGCATTTTCGTGAGCTCCTACACCCACTTTGACGTGAAGCCCCAGGGCATAGAAGTGGTGAAGGTGGCCGATATCCCCGCCCTTGTCAAAGCCCTGTTCAAGTGATAACTATGAAAAACTTACGCAAAACCGCATTTCTTTCTGCAACAATACTGCTAGTGGTTTGCTGCACGGCTAAGGTTGATAAGACAAGTAACCATGCCCAAGATTTGGCAGATCCTGAATTGTCATTGAGCGGAGTTCCTACATCGGCCGTCCCATCTGGAACATCATTTGTCCTGACCGTCTCATCAAAATCAGGAGGAGATATTTACGTGGAATCAGACAATTCCGCTTTTGTGTCGGTTCTGGCAAAGTCTGCCAAAGAATTCCAGATTACAGTAGCGTCTGTCAAGGACCGTGACGTGACGGTCTCTGTGCTGCAGGAAGAGGATGATTCTTACTCGGAGGCAACAAATGATTTTACATTTCAGATAAAAGGAACCGTTACTGGCGCCCTTCCCGGACTTGACGATGAGCTTTCTGGAACGGTTGTTACGTACACGGAATCAAAAAAGTCGCCAATCAATCCCGAAAGAGGGCTGTATAGAATGTTTGAGATCAAATCGGCCTATGATAAAATTTCGGCCAGCGATGTCAAAGCCCGACGGGCACAGGGAAACGCCGTTTTCATGCTTGAATTCTATCTCATGGATTTCATGAAAGAAAATATCTCGTCAAGTTATATACGTAATATGCGGGACTGTTTCAATGCAA
>JAFZML010000211.1 GCA_017553255.1 Bacteroidales bacterium
GACGAGTGGTATAATAAGTACAAGGATGTCCTGAACGAACGCGTTCAAGACAAACGCATCAAGAGAAAAACGCCACCATTCATGCGTCCCAGGCTCAGAAGCGCTTACTTCAGCGTAAAGAGAAATATGTACTATCTATGGACGTTCTATGATAAGCCAGAAACAGGTCTTCCTAACACCAACAACGCCCTGGAAGGACTGTTCTCGGACCTAAAAACAAAGGTTAGGGTACACAGTGGAATCAGCAAAGAACATCGAAAGAAACTGCTGGATGAGTACATGAGGCGTTACTTCTGAACCGGCATCGCCGCCGGAATAAAGCTCCTCCGGCGGCTACAGACCGGGCTCTGCGGGGGGCTCCGGGAAATGGCCCTCCTCAAGCCCGGCTGTTGCCTATGTCATCCTACTTTTTGTCCACCCGGCAAAAATGACGGACAAATCATCCTACTTTTTGTCCAGGTGACCAAATAAGTCCCTCCCCCGAGGGGAGGGGGTAACGTAGGGTCACTTGGCTTTCACAGTGATGTGAAAGCAGTTTTGCTTGCGCTCGTATTTGATGTAGCAGAGGCCCTGATTGTGGATGTCACGGAGAACCTGGCCAAGGACGGCGCGGAGATATTCCGGAGGAACGTCTTCATAAGGGCGGCCACGGAGCTCCTCAATCTTGACGTAGCGCCAGTAGGAAAGGTCAAAGGTGGTGCCGTAGCGGTGAGAGGAGTTCTCAGACGCGTTTACGTTATGCTTGCGAAGGGCGGCAACGTCATCTTCCGTTCTCATGACGGAGGTAATGACCATCTTGTTGGGATTTAGACCGTGTGAAGCCAGGGAATCCTGGAAATTCTTGCCGATAAGGTCCAGAAGCTCCTTTGCCTCAGGGACAACATACGGGATGGAATGGGTGAGATCCCGTATCACATATGTATCAGTATCTTCCAGAAGGACAAGCTTACCCTTCATCTTATCTGCCTCTTCCCTATCCTTCACGGGCTTTACGCCAATGGCCTCGGCGGCGGCAAGATGCACGGGATTCATATCGTTGAATTCACGGGCATACTTGACGTCAAAAATGCGCACGGGGTGGTTTTCAATAGGGCCGAGCGCCAGCCACTGCTTCTCACGGACGCAACTTCGGACAGAGAAAAACGAATACAGAAAAAGACCGGAAAGTACAACTGAGCCAGCCAGGATAAGGATAGTCTTAGGTTTCATAGCACAAAGTTAATGTTTTTACGCGGATTTTATTTATATTTGTATGTTATAAAACAACATAAACCTATGTCTGAAGAGAAGAAACAGGCGGCGAGGATTCAAACCTCCATTCTTAACCCGCTGGAGAAGAAAGTACTGGTATGGCTGGCAGAGCGTATGCCTGCATGGGTTACCTCAGATATGCTCACATTCGTGGGCTTTCTGGGTGCCGTCATTATGGCAACCGGTTATGCCCTTGCAAATCTTAACCTGAACTGGCTGTGGCTGTCGTGCTTCGGCCTTGTTGTAAACTGGTTTGGAGATTCCCTTGACGGCTCTCTGGCAAGGGTAAGGAACACCCAGCGCAAAACCTACGGCTTCTATATAGACCACAACGTAGACGTAATCAATGAAACCATAATGTTTGTGGGCGTGGGCCTGAGCCCCCTTGTGAACATGAGCTTTGCCATGTTTGCCCTGGTGGCTTATTTCATGCTAAGCATATACGTTTACATAGACTGCCACCTCAAAGGGGAAATGCGCCTCACATACGCAGGAATGGGCCCCACGGAGTTCCGCCTCATTCTTATCATTGTAAACATCTGCTTCATCTACATCCCCTGGCTTTCCCAGTGGAAAAAGCCCATCACCCTTTTCCACAATGACTTCCAGATAGGCCTGTTCGATTACATTGCCGTAGCTGCTGCATTTGCAATCTTTGCGGCATACATTGTAAGTTTCTTTAAGGATCTCAAGTATTTCAGTGAGAAAGACCCTATAAAGAAGGACTAGCCGTATGGAAGTCATCACCCCGGAAGACGCCGTTAAACTATCCCCGGTTTTCAAAGGAAAAGCCGGAAGGATATTTTTCAAGCTTGCCCTGAAGTTCACCGGAATAGACCACGTGAATGAGCTCCACCACTATGTCTGGGAGCAAGGGACCAAGCCGGGGCCGGACTTTGCAAAGGGCATTTTAGACTACGGCCAGATAGATTTTGCAGTGGGCAACCCTGAGCGCCTCCAGAATCTCCCTGATGGGCCGTTCATAGTGATAGCAAACCACGTTTACGGCCATATAGACGGAATCTGCCTCATAGACCTCATAGGCCATGTTCGTCCAGGCGCCAAGGCCATGGTTAATGAGTTCCTGAGTTGGATCAAGGGCCTGGAGCCCAATTTCATCTCCGTAAACCCCACCACAACAAAGCGGGAAACCACCTCCACCAGCATTAACGGAGTGAAGAGTGCACTCCTGCAAATCAGGGAAGGTGAACCGCTTCTCCTTTTCCCTTCCGGCGCCGTAGCAGATTTGAAGCCCAGTGAAGGCTGGATAATCCGTGAACGTGAATGGCAGGACGCCGCCATAAGGCTCATCCGCAAGGCCGGCGTGCCCATTGTGCCCATAAGGTTCGCAGACCGCAATTCCATGTTCTACTACCTCCTGGGCCTCATCCACTACAAGCTCCGCTTCACCCGCCTCTTCCATGAGGTTTTCAACAAGAGGGGCAGCCACCCGCGCGTTATAATCGGCCCCACAATAAGCCTGGAGGCCCAGAAAGCGGTCCCTGATACAGATTTCAAGCAGTTCCTGAGAGACAGCGTATACAATATCCCCGTACCGGATAACTTTATCTATAGAAGCGAATTATGGAAACAATAGTGCTCATCACCGGCGGCAGCAGCGGAATAGGCGCCGCAACGGCAGTCCTTCTTGCCAATTCCGGAATGAAGGTTTATGCCGGCTCCCGGCGCGGAACCTCCCCTGTGACCCACAAGGGAATTGTTCCCATTACTCTTGACGTGAACGATGAGGAGGCCCTGAAGGCTGCCGTAGATAAGATTGTGGCCGAAGAAGGCAGGCTTGACGCCGTGATTTGCAACGCCGGTAACGGAATATACGGCCCCGTGGAATACACCTCAGAGAAAGACGCCAGGGCCCAGTTTGAAACCTGCTTCTTCGGGTCCCTCAAAACCATCCATGCCTGCCTGCCGGTCTTCCGCGCACAGGGTCATGGCCGAATCATCACCATAACCTCCGTAATGGCGGTGCTGCAACTCCCCTTCCAGGTATACTATTCATCGGCCAAAGCAGCCCTGCTGGCCCTTACGGAAGGCCTCAGGATGGAGCTCAAAGGCACCGGCATCCAGTGCTGCAGCATTCTCCCCGGAGACGTTGCCACGGAATTCACCCAGGTCCGTAAGAACACCGCCCCGGATGGCACTCCGTATGATGCCCGCATCAGGAAAAACCTCCAGAAGATTGAAAAGGATGAGCTTGGCGGCATGAAGCCGGAGGTTATTGGAAAAGCCGTACTGAAGCAGCTCAGGAAAAAGAAAATGTCCGTAAGAGTGATCCCACGCATTGATTACAAGGCCGTGGGGCTGCTCACAAGGATTCTTCCGGAAAGCTGGAAACTTGCACTCATTAACTCCCTCTATTCTTGATTAAAAAGCTCCTTATACCGCTTCTGATGCTCCTCACTGCGCTTTCCGCAGCGGGGCAGTCTACGCGTGTAAGGGGCGGAGTATATGACGCGGAAACCGGAGAGCCGCTGCCCTTTGTTGGAATATACTTTGACGGCACCACCATTGGCATTACCTCAGACCTTGACGGGCGCTTCAGCATAGAAACCCGCTCCCCTGATGCAAAGGTTCTCACGGCCCAACTGCTTGGCTATGAGCCGCTTTCAATCCAGGTAAACAGGGGCGCATTCTCTGAAATCAACTTCCACCTTCTCCCGGACAAACGCCAGCTGGACGCCGCAATTGTGAAGCCGGACGACCGCTATATAAAGTCTGTCCTCCGCAAACTGGACCGGTCACTCTCTCAAAATGACCCTGACCAGGGCCCGGACTGGAGTTCCCACCTCTATTCCAAGATAGAGTTTGACGTCACCAATATGGAGGACTTCCTGAAGCTGAAGGTCCTGGACAAGAACGTGGGTTTCATAAGGGAGTATGCCGATACATCGGCCATAACGGGCAAGCCCTTCATCCCGGTGATGATATCGGAAAACGTCTCTGACGTGTATCATTCTGAGAGCCCGTCCTGGATAAGGGAAGTCATGCGCGCCAGCCGCATTTCCGGCCTGGAAGAAGACAACGTGGTGCGCCAGTTCACTGGGTCATACCTCCTTAAAACCAACTTCTACAAGCC
Source organism: Bacteroidales bacterium (assembly GCA_017553255.1). Lineage (GTDB taxonomy): Bacteria > Bacteroidota > Bacteroidia > Bacteroidales > UBA932 > Cryptobacteroides. Next base: position 4,346 of record JAFZML010000211.1, read on the forward strand.
CTCAATCGGCGTTTTCAACCTGGAAATACCAAACCCCGCAGCGGCGTCCTCGCACATCTTCTACAATTATTTCCTTGTGGACAGCCTTCAGGTGGAAGGCCGTAAAACGTACGTCCTGCGCTTCCATCCAAAGAGCCTTGTCACATCCCCCACCCTTGACGGTGAAATGCAGTTTGACGCGGAGGATTTCGGCATAAGGAGCGTCCACGCGCAGCTTTCCCCTTCCTCCAACGTAAACTGGATCAGGCATATAAACTTTGACATAATTAACCGCCGCACCCCTGAAGGCCGATGGTTCTATGACGAAGAGCACCTTTTTATAGACTTCTCCATCACCGTCAGTGACAAATCCAAGATGGTATCCTTCCTTGCCAACCGCAACATGAAGTATGAGATGCCGGTAATGGGCCCCGTGACTGACAAGGATGCCCTCACGTCATCTGAGGCGGTGGTGATGAGGGACGTTACGGGAGGAGATGATGAGTATTGGGAAGAAGCCCGCCCTTATGAGCTTACGGAAAGGGAGCAGGGCATCTATGAGATGGTGGAGATATTCCAGGGGACGGACCTCTACAAGGGCACCTACGGCGTTGCCAGGACCCTTATCAACAACTACGTAGAGGTCAAGCCATGGAAATTTGAATTCGGCCGATGGGCACGTACTTTCTCCTATACAGAGCAGGAAGGTTTCCGTATCCAGCTTGGAGGTAGAACCCTGAAGGAACTGACGCCCAAAATGCGCTTTGGAGGATATGTAGCCTACGGATTCCGGGACCATGGAGTAAAGGGAGAAGGCACCTTTGAATGGATGCTTGGAAGGGAAAAGACCAGGAAGCTATTCGTCACGGCCACCTACGACTACAAGCAGTTTGGAAGCGGAACCGGTGTATTCTCCGTACCAAATATTTTCTCTTCCATCCTTGCAAAGGGCCACGGCAGCAAGCGGAATATGGTTCGCACATTTGACATCCACTATGACCATGAATTCTGCCGGGAAATAAACTCCGTCCTCCAGCTCACCCAGTCCCGAATCTGGGGCAATGACATTGTCCCGTTCATAAGAAGGGATAACGGCCTTGCCCAGGACAGCTATTCCACCAATGAGGTCCACGGCCAGCTGCGCTTCTCCTTTGACGAGCGTGTAAGCCGAGGCTATTATATCAAGGACTATCTCCTGACCAAGTATCCCGTAATAACCCTTGACGTGTACGGAGGCATTCCAGGAATTACCCGCAATGACATAGGTTATGTCAAAACCACGGCCACAATAAACTGGAAAGTGCCCTCCACTGCCATCGGCTTTGGAAAATTCATGCTGGAAGCCGGCGCCATCTGGGGCTCAGTCCCATATACCCTCCTGAAGCTCCATGAGGGCAACCAGTCATACTTCCTGGATAAAGCGGCCTTCTCCTGCATGGATTACTTTGAGTTTGGGTCTGACCGCTGGCTCACAGGTTATTACGTGCACAATTTCAACGGTTTCTTCCTTGGAAAGATTCCCCTTCTCAAAAAACTGGACCTTAGAGAAGTGGTTACCGCCCGTTTTGCCTGGGGAACCCTGTCTGAGAACAATGACCGTGACCACAGCATGTTCATAGTCCCTGACAACATGAAACTCCAAACTCTGGAAGTTCCCTATCTGGAGCTTGGCGTGGGCATATCAAATATATTCCGCATTGTCAGGGTGGACGCATACTGGAGAGTTACCCACCCCAGAGAAGACGGAAAGAACTTTGTAGTAAACATTGGACTAGACGTAGAATTTTAGGATGAAAAACAAAATATCAATCCACGAGCTTAAGGTTGAAGGCTACTCAGAGCCGGTAGACATATCGGAATACATCCTGGACCGCTTTGCATACGGCTTTCTAACTGAGGGAGAGGCGCTGGCCGATATTGACGGGATGAACTACCTCATGGGCCCCGGGCAGCTCATTATTGTCCCGGAAAGCAAGAAAATCCTCCTGAAGCACTACAACTGCAGCCACGGATACATAGGTTCATTCTCACTAAGCTTCCTCAAGGACGCATCCTACCCTGTCCTCCGCTCCCCCAAGCCAATTGTACAAAGCTTCTGGTTTGACGACGCCGTTTTCATGGCAAATCTCTTCAAGCGTATGCTCACCGCTATGGAAGACAAGGATTTCACCTTCCTGCAAAGTGCAATTGACATGATTCTTTGCCAGGTGAGGCCCGCCGGAAAGGTGGCTGCAATACCTGAAAAGTTCCTCCAGCTGGTGTTTGAAGGCTATAATGCACAGTTCTCCGTAAGCGATTACGCTGCAAAACTGAACGTTACGCCAAATTACCTCAACAAAACCGTCAAGCAGCACACCCACCGCACGGCCATTGACTGGATAGAGATAGCCCGCATAAATATGGCAAAAATGCTCCTGAAGGACCATACTGTACCCATTGGAGAGATTGCCGGACGCGTAGGAGTGCCTGATCAGTCTTATTTTGCCAGGTTTTTCAAGAAAAAGACGGGATTCACGCCCTCAGAGTTCCGTAACCAGTAACGGTTAGGACGCCTCCCTGCACTTTGAAACGGACATCCTTCCCTTCAAAGGGGAAGGCGTATTCCCTCTCCGGATCATCCTGATAAGCCGGACGGGGGTCCAGGCCAAGGACTTCCTCCAGGGCTTTCCTTTGACTCTCATTTAGAGGCAGATTCTCCGGAATTATCACCTCAAGTGCCCTTTCAGGTGCATCTGAGGCAAAGCCCGACACGGCTTCCGGGTGGGAATCGGCATAACGGATATAAGGCTTGATATCATAGATGGGCGTGCCGTCCATAAGGTCTGCGCCTTTTACAAGAATCTCATTCCCGGAAATGGCCTCTATTTCAACGCAGGAAAGGCCGATAGGATTGGGCCTGTACGGGGACCTTGTTGCCCAGACGCCAACTGCGGTGTTGCCGCCCAGCCTTGGCGGACGCACGGTGGGCTGCCACTCCCCTTTTGCCTCACGGTTGGCGGAGAATCCCCAGATGAGCCAGATATGGCTGAAGCCTTCAAGGCCCCTCAGGGCCTCCGGAGCGCGGTATTTGGGAGTGAAAACTATTTTTCCGCTAAGGCTGCCCGCAAGGGAACTCTGGCGCGGAATCCCGAATTTAGAGCCGAAGGAGCCCCTGTAATACGCGACGGGCTCAAGGGTAAGGTCCTTCTCCATGGCGCTAGTTCATATACCTTCCATGACACCTGCAGTATCTCAGGCCGCTTCCGCAGGGGCAAGGGTCATTGGGAGCGACGTGAGGAATGGCAAGCCCCAGAGGGTAGCCGTCCGAAGACATTTCCCCAGCGTATCCGTCACTGATTGTGGGCTCCGGCATATTCCAGCGGGGGTAATCCGGCTCATCCTGCTGCTGTATCCTGTCCCCGTTTTCCCTCCAGGCGTCTCTGTCGGCCAGGCATTCACCCGTTTCTTTAGCACTGTGCCCTGCAAGGCACCACTTGGGAAGGGAATCTGCGTAATCACACATAATGTTGCAGAAGGATTCCAGGGCGTCACGGTCAAGAGTGCCGAAGAGAGGGCTGTCGAAGATAGGGTCAAAGAGCTCCGGGCGGGGGCCGGAAGTGAACTGAGACTCCATCCAGGTGTCATGCTCGGCCTTCACAAGGTCCAGGCCTTCATAGCCAATGCGCTTCAACATCTGCTCCAGACGCATTCCCTCAAAAGTACCAAGGCCCATTGTAAAGTACGGAGCCCCGGAACCGGCCTTGTAAGCATCCCAGTTACCAAGATTGGCAAAATCTCCGCTGAAGTTGTCCAGGCGGGTCATGAGTTCATCCACGTCCGGCACGCAGGGGCTGCAGACGTAGTCTCCCCACTTGTCTGAATACCGATACATCTTGATGATGGGCGTGGTATTGAGAATCCTTGTAAGGCGTTTGGTTGAGCCCCCGATATTGAGGTCATACCAGCGCATGAGATTGTCTACGAAAAGCTCCGTGGGGAGCACTCCGTAAAGGTTCAGGTACCCAAGCGCCACCCTTTCCAGCTTGAACTGGCCGTTACGCTCAAGCGAGTGAATCACATTCTCAACCTCCGGAGACACAATGTCAAACATCTCACGGCTTAGCCACACCTTGTGGAAATTGTCGTCGGAGTCATCAAACTGGACCAGCCCCGTAACTTCCAGAAGCGAAGGATAAGGGGCATAATCCTGATATTGAACTTTTTCCGGGCCCTGCCTTACAAGGTCCCTGAGGAGCCGGACATCCCTTTCCAGAAGGTGGGATATCCACTCACGGGGCTCTGAAGTAATGTAAAGGTGAAGCTGCTCCACCAGCTGGGATTTCCTGAGACGCGAACTGAACTCCCGCCCCAGGATATTCCCAAGATCCTGGAGTTCCGGCTTCTGAAAAGCGCTTAGAATGGTATGAAGGCTGCGCTGCTCCACTTAGCGTGCGTCCTGATACTTCAGAATGGGGTTACGTGCAGCTGTGGTTTCATCAGGGCGAGAGATGGGAGTGCAGTGAGGGGCTTCATGGAGGATTCTAGGATCCTCTGCAGCCTCTGCGGCAATCTTTCTCATCACCTCTATGAAGGCGTCAATGGTTTCCTTACTCTCAGTTTCAGTGGGCTCTATCATGAGGGCCTGGTGGAAAAGGAGCGGGAAATAGATTGTGGGAGCGTGGAAGCCATAATCCAGCAGGCGCTTTGCAACGTCAAGGGTGGTGGCTCCGGGAACGCCCTCACGCGCGCCGTCATTCACAAGGCCGTCAAACACGAATTCATGCTTGCAAACGCCCTCTATGGGGAGTTTATATACGTCCTTGAGGCTTTCCTTGATGTAGTTGGCGCTGAGAACGGCGTACTGTCCAACCTTCCTGAGATGCTCCTTGCCGAGTGAGAGGATATATGCATAGGCGCGGAGTATTACGCCGAAGTTCCCGTGGAAACCGGAAACCCTGAGGTCCGGGATGCAGTCTTCCAGATGCTTTGCAACGCCAACAGGGCCGCTGCCGGGGCCGCCGCCGCCATGAGGAGTTGAGAAGGTCTTGTGAAGATTGAGGTGCATTATGTCAAAGCCCATGTCTCCGGGGCGCACAACGCCCATAAGAGGGTTCATATTGGCGCCGTCATAGTACAGCAGGCCGCCGCAGCCGTGGACCAGTGATGCAATCTCCTCAATCTGGGTTTCAAACAGGCCCAGGGTGTTGGGATTTGTCATCATGATACCGGCGATATCCGGGCCCAGAAGGGCCTTCAGGGCCTCTACGTCAATTCTGCCGTTTTCCAGAGACTTGACCTCCACCACTTCCAGGCCACACACTGCGGCCGATGCGGGATTGGTGCCATGTGCGCTGTCCGGGACAATTACCTTGGTACGGGCAAGATCTCCCCTCCCCATGTGGTACTGGCGCATTATCATGAGGCCGGTGAGTTCACCGTGGGCTCCGGCGCATGGGTCAAAGGTGAAGGCGTACATGCCGGTTATGGCGGCAAGGGCCTTCCCCATCTCCTGATACACCTTGAGGGCACCCTTGGTAAGGCCCGCGTGCATGAGCGGGTGCAGGTCGGCAAAGCCCTGCAGGGCAGCCACTTCCTCATTGATCTTGGGGTTGTACTTCATGGTGCAGGAGCCAAGCGGATAGAAGCCTGTATCTACACCAAAGTTCATCTGGGAAAGGTTTGTGTAATGACGTACAACGTCCGGTTCACTTACCTCCGGCAGTTCCAGGGCAGATTCCCTGGACAGCTGTGCGGGAAGAGGGGCGGCTGAAGGGAAAGTATTCTCCGGCAGGGAGAAGCCGCGGCGGCCTTCCTTACTGAGCTCAAATACAAGTTTATCGTAGTACTTCATGGCCTATCCCTCCATAATTACGCTCACAAGGCGGTCTATCTCCGCTTTGCCGTGCTTTTCAGTTACACAGAAACTTACGTATCCTTCCTCAGTGTCAAGGGCGGCAAAGAAGCCTGCCTCTTCCAGCCTCTTCTGCATAAGGCCGGGGAATTTCTTGGGCTTCAGGACAAACTCCTTGAGGAAAGGTTTTCCGGGAAAAACTTCCTCAAACTGACCGGTTTTAAGGAGCTCCTGATAGAGGTAATGGGCGCCGTCACTTGAGAGCTTATTCACCTCCTTAAGGCCTTCAGGGCCCATCAGGGACAGGTAAATGGTTACCCAGAGGGCCATCAGAGACTCATTTGAGCAGATGTTGGAAGTTGCCTTCTCACGCTTGATATGCTGCTCACGGGCCTGAAGGGTAAGCACAAATACCCTTCGGCCTTCCTTGTCCAGAGTTTGGCCCACAATTCGGCCGGGCATCTTTCTCATATAGTCCTTCTTCACGGCCATAAAGCCCACGTACGGGCCACCGTAGCAAAGCGGCAGGCCAAGGGGCTGGCCGTCACCCACGGCGATATCGGCATTCCATTCACCGGGCGTTTTTACAACAGCAAGGGCCGAAGGGTCACAGTATTCCACCATAAGGGCCTTGGCGGCGTGGATTGAATCTGCAACTCCTGAGTGGTCCTCCACTATGCCGTAACGGTTTATGGAAGGGAGAATTACGCCGGCAACGTCCTCCGTAAGGACCTCCTGAAGGGCTTTCAGGGAGGTTTGGCCATCCGGAGCGTCAATAAGGCCGATAGTTACGCCGTGGAACTTTGCGTATGTCTCCACCACCTTCATAACGTGCGGCAGAAGGGCCTTGGAAAGGAGCACGGTGTTTTTCTTGCGGGTACAGGAGACGCACATCTTCATTGCCTCTGCGGCGGCGGTGGGGCCGTCGTACATGGAGGCGTTGGAGACGTCCATTCCGGTGAGGGCGCACATCATGCTCTGGTACTCGAAGATGTAACGGAGCGTGCCCTGGGATATCTC
>JAFZML010000212.1 GCA_017553255.1 Bacteroidales bacterium
CCCCTTTGTGATATTCCCGTTCGCAGAGAAAGTAACCTTATATAAGGCATCGGCCTACTGGTGCAAGCCGGAAGGGGAAGGATTGGAGGGAAAGGCCGATGGCGTCTATCGCGTGAACCTTGACTCCAGCGCCGCCAATTCATTTTTTGGGAACCGGTACAATGAGGAACTCCGCCTGCAGGCAATAGACAACATCAATACCTTTTACGTAGCCCTCACTCGCGCAAAGTACGGACTCAAGGTAATTGCCGCCACACCGCCTGCAAAGATAAACAATTCCAACCTCTCACAGATACTCTACGGCTTCCTGGGCACCACGGAATATAGGGAAGGAGAACTGTTCGTCCCTCCTGTCCGCAAACAGAAGGAAGAGGCTGTGATCCTTGGATACCCCTCCTTCCCGGCGGGTAGCGGCGGACGCCTGAGCTTCTCCCCTGAGGCGGCGGACTACTTTGGCCAGGACGGCACCTATGGCCAGCAGGCCAGCGCACGCATCCGTGGAAACGTCCTCCACGACATTCTCTCCTCCATTGTCACGGAGGCCGATATCGCCAACGTCGTGGATGATAATGAAACCCTGGAACTGCTTAAAGACAGGATTTCATCAGTGCGTGAGCGCGGCTGGTTCTCTCCGGAAGCAAAGGTTTTATTGGAAGCGGACATCCTGGACCGGGACGGAAATCTTTGGCGCCCGGACCGCGTCGTACTGCATCCGGACGGCAGCGTAAGCGTAATCGACTACAAATCCGGAGAACCTGATCCCAAGTATCTGCGACAGGTCGAACGGTACGTTAACCTGTACCGTGCCATGGGATATCAAAACGTGAAAGGATATCTCTGGTACCTCACGGACAACACCATTACAGAATCTTCTCCAGATAGTAGAAAATAAGCCGTATTCTCTTCATGAGAACGGGATAGTCCAGAGTGTCCGGAGTATCCCCTGGCTTGTTGTTGAGCATGGTGATGCCGGAAGTGAACATTACGGAAGGAATGTTGTTTTCAAGGAAGATTCGCTGGTCGGGGATACGGCGGTAGAACAGCTTTGTGAAATCTTTGCTGCCATAGTAGTCAAATGCCAGTTCCAGTCCTATCCGCTGGGTTCTTTCCATACTCTGGAGGGTTGAGCGCCGGCCCGTGGACTCTTCCGACAGCATAATAAGGTAATCCGGATTACCCTTTGTGACCGGGGACAATGTGCTGCCAAGCTGGTCCAGATTCACAACCAGGGATATGTCCCCGGGGCCAAAGCCAAGACTGCCATTGCCTATGCAGCGCCAAAGGTCCGCTGCGCCGGCATTGTCTTTCTCCTTGGCATCAAGCGCCGCAAACACTATGGTATGGCTGTATGTCTTGTGGCACTCTTTCATATAGGCGAACATCTTCACCAGCTGGAGCAGGGCTGCCACTCCGGAGGCATTGCTGTCCGCCCCCGGGAAAAAGTTGCCTCCCAGCATGCCCAGATTATCAAAATGGGCCATGACGATTACCACCTTTGACGTGGTTCCGGGAATAACGCCTATCACATTGCGAGCCCTGGCGCCGTCTGCGCTGAAACCGTGAAGGTATGCCCCGCCCACATACTGGAGGCCGGCGGCGCTGAACTGGTCGTCAAGCCAGGCGGCCGCCTTGACCGCACCGGTGGAGCCGGTGGCCCTGCCGCCAAGAGACTTGGCACTCAGGTATTCCACCACTTCCCTGACGTAGTCTTCACTTACCGCCACCTCACCGTTTTTGGCGCTGATGACATAACCGCTGCGCTGGGCGCCGGCAAGTAGCGGAAGGCTCAGCGACAGCAAGCAAAACACAATTATTTTTGCTATCTTTGTCATTTGGCGCGAAATTAGTTATTTCACGGCTTAAAAGAAAATTTTTTTAATGAAACCACGCATTATTACCCTCCTTATCGCACTGCTTGTGAGCATCTCCGCCCACGCACAGTGGGACAAGGACGTATTCTCTTTCCGCGGCCGTACCGCCCTTCAGGACGGACGTTTTGCGGATGCCGTGGCCAACTTCAACATACTTGCCCAACTGGACACATCGGACCACTGGACATTCTTCTACAGGGGCATCGCCAAATACAACCTTGGAGACATTCGCGGCGCAAAGCAGGATTTCTCCACTTCCGTAAGGCTGAACCCAGTATTCACATCCGGTTACCATTACCGTGCCATTACGGAAAGCCGCAGCGGAAACTATGACGCCGCCCTGAAAGACCTTGAGCGCGCAATTGCATTGAGGCCGGGTTCCTCCGGACTGTACTTCACCCGCGGAGTCACTTATTTCCTGAGCCGCCAGTTCAACAACGCAGTAGAGGACTTCAACAAATACATCAGGCAGGAGTCAAAGGACCCGTCGGCTTATCTTAACCGCGGTGCGTCATATCTTTTCCTGGCCGATACCACAAAAGCCCTTGCAGACTACAACAAAGCCATAAAACTGGACCGATTCGAGCCTGAAGGCTACATACGTCGCGGCTCACTGGCGGC
>JAFZML010000213.1 GCA_017553255.1 Bacteroidales bacterium
CAGCAGGACATTGACGACTTCCGCTCCATGATGCTGGAATAAAATTATTTCTTTTCACCAAAGACACACCAGCGGATAAACGGGATGCGGTGAAGAATCTCATAAATGAGCGGTGACAGTGTAAATACCGCAATGGCAAGGATCACATACATGGACCATGGCGGAAGCTCAGTGTACGTTTTCATCATATAACCTACGGCCGCCACGGGCAGGTAATGCACAATATACAGGCCGAAACTTGAACGCGTCATATACCCCGCAAAAGCGTTGGTGCAGTTCCATCTGGCCTGGAAAAGGCCCATCATGGCAAGGCACATGAGCCAGCCGTAGATGCAGTTGAGAGGGCTTGAAAGATACTGCGGCGTGGTATTATCCTGGCCGAAGGTGGTGCCAATGAGAATGCCACCGGCCACAACGGCGCATCCCATAAGCGGAATCCACGCTTTGCCCACAGTTTCCTGAACCTTGTCATGGGAGAATACAAAGTAGCCCATGAGGAAAGGAATTATGTAGAAAACGGGCTTGTAAAGGTTCAGGAGGCCATCGGCGGATTCCGGGCGGGGATTCATGATGAGCGTTTGCTCTCCTGCCCAGAACAGCACTCCAAGAAGGATAATCCAGAAGATACCGGCCTTGCCGCACCAGGCATGGAAGCGGTTTTTACGGTCCAAAAGCCTTATTCCAAGGAGCACCAGGCAGAAAAGCCACAGATCCTGGATGAACCAAAGCGGACCGGTACCGCTCACGGCCATTATGAGGTACTTTGCAACGGCGGGAACCCCGTCCAGCATACCCATCCTCTGGGCTACGGCGGTGTTGAAATAACCCACCATCCATTGGAAAACCAGAAGGCCTATCGTAGACGGCACCAGCAGCTTCCTTGTGCGGGCTTTGAACCATTCCCCGGCCGAATGCCTTTCCAGCGCATACCTTGCGCTTATTCCGGCAAGGATGAATAGAAGAGGCATGAACCAGGGGTACAGGATGTACATCACAACGTCCTGGTACTGACGGCAATCTGGATATTCTCCAAAGCCGCCTATTCCGCCAAATACGCCTTTGTTGTTGAAAAAGTAAATAACGTGGTAAAACAGTACCAGAAGCACCGTTACCCAGCGAAGATTATCTATCCAATGTTTTCTCATTCAAAGTGTCCTCCATATCCTAAGTTTGGGAATATAAATATAAGGATTATTTGACTATCTTTGCAATACAATATAACCATAACACTAAAAATAATGAGCGAAAAGAACACCCCCACTCCTCACATAGGAGCCAAATACGGAGAAATTGCAGAAACCGTTATAATGGCCGGAGACCCTCTCCGCGCCAAGTTTATGGCAGAAAAATACCTGGAGAACCCCGTGTGCTTCAATGAAGTTCGCGGCATGCTGGGTTACACCGGCACCTATAAGGGCAAGCGCGTAAGCATGATGGGCCACGGCATGGGAATGCCCTCTATCGGCCTTTACACCTATGAGCTGTATCATTTTTACGGAGTGAAAGTCATCATCCGCGTAGGCAGCGCCGGTTCCATCCACAAGGACCTCAATATAGGTGACCTGGTACTGGCCCAAGGCGCCTGCACGGATTCCAACTACGCAGACCAATATAACCTGGACGGCATGTTTGCTCCCATCGGAGACTTTGACCTGCTTTGCAAAGCGGCAGAAAAATGCAAATCCATGGGGCTGAACTACAAGGTTGGCAACGTAGTGTCGTCGGACCTCTTTTACCGTGAGAACCCCAACACCAAGGGCTGGATGAACATGGGCGTCCTGGCCGTTGAGATGGAAATTGCCGCCCTGTACATGAATGCCGCCCGCAGCGGTAACAGGGCACTTGGCATCCTGACGGTCAGCGACCACATCCTCACCGGAGAAGCCACCACCGCAGAACAGCGCAAGACAACATTCACAAATATGATGGAAGTGGCACTTTCACTGATATAATTATGACAGCTCAGCAACTCCGCGACGAAGGCTACCGTATCTATGAGGAAGATATGGAAAAAGCCGTCTCCCTTTTCAAAAAGGCCGCCAGCTCAAAAGACATCCCCGCGGCGCTGGCCCTGGCCTCCTATTACTATGATGAGGAGTTTGACACAGACACCGCCAGGGAGTGGATTGAAAAGGCTTTTGAATGGTATGATGAGCTTGGTGAGCCGGAAGAGCTTCTGGATTACATAGCATTCGGCCACTATTTGAATGGCATGATTTACTACCAGGGAGAATTGAACTATGCGGAGGCTTGGATGGAATTCACGGAGGCCGCAGACTGCGGTTATACCGAGGCTTACTCCCAGATGGGAACCATGCTCTATGAAGGAGACTGGACCCCTGACGGAAACCCTGACGTAAACGGCGCCCTGGCACTATGGGAAGCCGGAAAGAATCTTGGAGACGAAAAATGCACCCGGCTCTTTGAAGAACACCTGGCAGAGCTTGTCAAAAATCCAAAAACCATCAAGTTCCCAAACGGAGATGTGTATAAGGGAGACGTGAATGCGGAGGGCCTTCCCCACGGCGGCGGCCACATGGAGTACAACATAAACGGGTATTATGCCCAGTACGACGGCATGTGGGAAAATGGCAAGCGCAGCGGATACGGACATTATCACAGCATGAGTAAATCGGCCCGAAGATATGTCCAGGATTACAAAGGAGAATGGCTGGAGGACATGGAGCATGGTGAAGGCACAATGATGGAGAGCAGAGAGGTAGGCATCCACTGTTCCACCGTAAGTGAAACCTACACCGGCAGCTTCAGGAAAGGAAAGCGCCACGGGCACGGCACAGTTGTGAAAGACCACTTCGACGGCAACTTCACTGACGGAAAGGACCGCATAGAGGGTGAGTGGGAGGACGGTAAGCTTATTGGGGTGGCCATCCGCGACTACTCCAACGGAGACCACTTTGAGGGCCCCTTGACCGGGCACGGCGTCTATACCTTCGCGTGCGGGCTCAGCATAGAAGGACAGTGGGAAGACGGGCGGCTTGTCCCGGAATCCGTCCAGGTGAGTCCCTCCCAAAAGACTCCCCTCCTCATAGTCACGGAGCATCACTCCGGATTTGACTATGACAATACCGGGACTTTCCTTTTCCCCGCCGCCATGGGATTGGTGCGGTTTGACACCGCCATGGCAATAAGCAGGGATTCCGGCTTCAACACCAATCAGGGCATTGAGCTCACAGAGGTCACGAAGGATAGCGTGAGCATTGAAGTGCGGGGAGTATTCATGGCCGATGGCAAAGCCATCCAGGACACCCTCCGCCGTGGAGAGTCCAGGCGCTATGCCAATTCCCATAGGGCAACTGCCACCATCTATGACGAAGACTACAACTACACCATTGAACATTACCTGGAAGTAAGGGTTCTGTAACCAGTAACATCCCTATGAAAAACAAGCATCGCTCCCTTGTGGAGGCGCTTATATTCCTGGCCCTGTTTGCCGCCATATTCGGTGCGCTGGGCCACATTATGGGAAGCGGGAACCTCCTGAACACCATAATGAACACCGCCCATTCCCTGCTTCTCAACACGGTTTTCTACCTTATGGGAATCACGGTCCTTACCGGCGCCCTGTCCAAACTTCTCACGGAGTTTGGCGTGGTGAAGCTGCTGGAAAAGGGCCTGAGGCTCCTTATGAAGCCCCTTTTCAACCTTCCGGGAGCGGCGGCACTTGGTGCGCTCATGACCTTCCTCTCTGATAACCCCGCCATCATAGCCTTTGCCAAAGACAAGTCCTTTGCGGGCTTTTTCAAAAAGTACCAGCTGGTGTCCATCACCAACTTCGGCACTTCATTCGGAATGGGGTTCGTGGTGCTTGTAACAATGATTTCCATGGGTCACGGCGGCGGCGCCATGATAGGTTTTGTGGGAGCGTTCTGCGGCTCAATAATCTCTACCAGGCTCATGCAGAGGAGCTGCCTCAAAGCCTGGCCAGAGATGGATTCCCCGGTTGTTGAAAACGCCCCTGATGCGGAAGAAGACGTGGCGCTGGACCCCGCCAAACCCAAGGACAGCATCTTCATGCGCTTCCTCAACGCCATACTTGACGGCGGAAAGAACGGCGTGGAGCTTGGCCTTGCCATTATCCCCGGCGTTCTCATTATCACCACCATGGTGATTCTCATTACCTTCGGCCCTGGAGACGGCGGCATCTATGACGGTTCCGCAGGGCAGGGAGTCCCCATCCTTCCATGGCTTGCCCAGAAGATCCACTGGGTGTTTGAATGGCTGTTTGGTTTTGCCGATATGCGCCTCATCGCCTTCCCCATGACCGCCCTTGGCGCCGTGGGTGCGGCACTTGGCCTTCTTCCCACCTTCAACGCGGCTGGCATCCTGGACGGAAACGCCATTGCGGTGTTTACGGCTATCGGCATGTGCTGGAGCGGCTTCCTCTCCACACACACCGCCATGCTTGACACCCTTGGTTACCGCAAGGCCATTTCCAAGGCCATTGGCGCGCACACCATAGCGGGTCTCTGCGCCGGCATAATAGCACATTTCCTGTATCTTCTGATTGCCCTTATAGGCATAGTATAATGGTAACAACCCCGGCAGTGATTGGCACTCTTGCAGCGCTGTCTTTCACATCACCGAAGTATGAGGTGAGGGTGGAAAGGGATGTTGTGTATGCCCAGGCCCGCGGATACTGGACAAGTTCAGAGGAGGAAGAAGGGATGGGCCTTGGGAGAATGATGACAAAATTGGGCGTGAAGCACATCCTGGATCTTGACATGGACATCTACTTGCCGGAGGACGACACTGCATCCTCACGCCCCCTTCTCCTGATGCTTCACGGCGGGTCCTATTTCTTTGGAAACAAGGAAGAGAAGGGCCAGAGCGAGTGGTGCCGGCACTTTGCCTCCCTTGGATACGTTGCCGCTTCCATCAATTACCGCCTTGGGTTCAAACTCAGTAAAACGGATATAGGCCGGGCCGAAGATGATGCCGTGGAGGATGCCCGTTCGGCCCTTGAATACCTTCTTGGAAGGAAAGACCTCCGCATTGACCCTGGAAAAGTGTTTGCCGCCGGCACCAGCGCCGGAGCCAGCACGGTGATGGCCCTGGCCTTCACTCCGGGAGCGCCGCGTATTAAGGCCGTGTGCTCCCTTTGGGGGTCACTTCACAGTTTGCAGGTCCTTGAAAACTCCCGCACGGCAATCCTCTCATACCAGTCAGTGAAGGACCCCATAATGCCATACGGAGAGGGTTATCCCTTCACCAAAAAGGAAGGAGCCCTTTGGCCGCCTTCGTGGCTGTTCATCAGTAAAATGTACGGAACTGGAGCCATCCACCGGAGGGCCCTGGAGCTGGGGCTCCGCTCAGAGCATCATCCCGTTGAGGAGCCCGGTCACCGCCTTCACATGGGCCATGACGGCTCCTTCACCCCGCTGTTTTATACAATCCAGGGCCGTATGGTCGCATTCTTTTCAGAAGAAATGGCGGGCGAATAATGAGTCCGGGGCACCCCTTGCCGTGTTTGCACTCAGATTGCCTCTATTGAGGTTTTTGGTGCCAACACGGCAACGTTTTTCCGGAAAATGGCCGATTTCCTTGCCGTGTTGGCAGTGAAATCGGCCTTATACGTGTTTTACGTGCAAACACGGCAAACTGCTGCGGAAAAATGAGTATCTTTGTGGGTAATAACACTGAACCTATGAAATTTCCAAAACTGCCCCTAATAGTAAAGATTCTCATAGCCATAGCTGTGGGTGTGGGGCTGGGACTTGTGGCCCCGGGTTGGGCCGTGAGGGCCATGAACACCTTCGACGGCATCTTTGACCAGCTGCTGCGCTTTATGATTCCGCTTATCATTATCGGCCTTGTGACACCGGCAATTGCGGAGGTTGGCTCCAAAGCCGGGAAGATGCTGGTTATCACGGTGGCGCTGGCTTATACCTTCACGGTGCTGTCCGGCCTCTTTGCGTACGGATTCTCCAGCGCGTGGTTCCCGTCCCTCATAGACAGGGGGAGCCTGGATGCCCTTGAGGCCGGAGAGGTAAAGTTCCCGCCGTATTTCAGCCTTGCAATACCTCCGCTGGCCGATGTAATGACCTCCCTGGTCCTTTCCTTCATGCTGGGAATAGGGATAGCGTCTTCAAAGGCCGAGGCTCTTAAAAAGGGCTTCATGGAGCTCAGGACCATCATCGTGAAGAGCATAGAGAAGATCATTATCCCCGTTCTCCCGTTCTATATCTTTGGTCTTTTCCTGGACATGACGGCGGCAGGGCAGGTGGCACCGGTACTTCGTTCATTCATAGTTCTGGTGGGAATAATCTTTGGAATGACACTGGTCCTCCTTGTGCTCCAGTACTGCGTTGCAGGGGCAATTGCCCGGAAAAACCCGTTCAAGATGCTCTATGGCATGCTTCCGGCATATATGACGGCGCTGGGGACGGCGTCATCGGCGGCAACAATTCCCGTTACTCTGGGGTGCGCAAAGAAGAATGGCGTGAAGGAAGAGGTGGCGGGGTTTGTGATTCCGCTGTGCGCCACCATCCACCTTTCCGGCAGTACCCTGAAGATTACTTCCTGCGCAATTGCCCTTATGATTATGCTGGGGATACCCTTTGACTTTGGGACTATGCTGGGCTTTGTGATGATGCTTGGAGTTACTATGGTGGCGGCACCCGGAGTACCCGGAGGAGCTATCATGGCCGCCCTGGGAGTGCTTGGAAGCATACTTGGCTTTGACGCCCAGGCCCAGGCAATGATGATTACCCTCTACATTGCCATGGATTCGTTCGGCACGGCCTGCAACGTAACCGGTGACGGCGCCATCGCTCTTATCATGGACCGCATTCATAAATGACAGTTTTAAAGAGATTTAGCCCGTTTCTCTTTCAAATCACACGGAAAATGGCTAAATTTGTTTCATTATGAATAAAAACATTACGGCATATCTCTGCGCCATGCTCACGGTGGTCCTGTGGGCAATGTCATACATATGGGCCGACCGCCTTCTGGAGCTCCAGATTCCCGTGGAGTTCTTTGTGCCCCTGCGCATGTTCATGGCGGGAGTGCTGCTGTGGGTGATTAACAGGATTGCGGGCTTCAGCATGCATATCCACAGGAAGGATGTCCTGAAGTTTGCGCTCCTTTCCATCTGCGTTCCGTTTGTATATTTTATTGCCGAGACCTACGGGCTGTACTTCACGGACTCCCCCACAATAACCTCCCTCATAATAGCCACAAACCCCATTTTTGCAATGTTTGTGGGCATGCTCATCTTCAAGGAGAGCTTCTCCAAGATCAATATCATTGGAGTTTTCATTGCCATTGCGGGACTTTGGATTGTGACTTATACCAGCACAGAGACAGGGCCCATGTTCTTCCTTGGCATCCTGATCCTGTTTGTGGCAGTAATATCGGAGGTAAGCCAGATAGCCTTTACAAAGGCTTTATCGGCCTCATACCAGCCCTCCGTGATAGTGATGTACCAGTTCCTTTTTGGAACCGTGCTTTTCCTGCCCATGTTCCTCACAAAGGGCATCGGCAGCTTTGAACCGGGCCTTTACCTTAGCTGGAAGGTCCTTTATCCCACACTGGCGCTGGCCCTGCTGTGCAGCGCCACGGCATTTACCAGCTGGGCATACGCCATCCGCACCCTTGGAGTGGCGCGCACAAGCGTATTCCTTGCCGTGGTTCCGCTTGTCACGGCCGTGCTGGCCTTCATCCTTGGTGAGGAGACCCTTCGCGGAATGCAGTGGGTGGGCCTTACAATAGGCCTCGTGGGCATTTATCTTACGCAACGCCAGCAAAAGAAAATATGAAACTGAACGTTAAAAACGAGACATCCCGCCTCAGGGAAGTGGTTCTTGGACTGCCTTATTCCAACGGCGGAACCCCCACTCTGGAGCAAACCTTTGACAGCAAGTCCTATGAGAGCGTCCTTCACGGGGTGTATCCTGAAGAAAAGGATATAATTGATGAGATGAACGCCTTTGAGCGCATTCTCAAAAAGTATGATGTTACGGTATATAGGCCGGATCTTGTCCCGGACTGCAACCAGGTGTTTGCCCGTGACGTGGGTTTTGTGATTGACAATAAAATAATTGTCTCCAACATTATCCCAGACCGTCAGGAGGAGATTGACGCCTACGGAAGCATCTACAGGCAAATCCACTATAAGGACATCTACAACCTCCCGGAAACCGTTCACGTGGAAGGCGGAGACGTGGTGCTTTACAATGACATAATCTTCCTGGGACAGTATGCGTTTGAGGATTATCCTTCCGTGAAAACGGCCCGCACAAACCGTCTGGCGCTGGATTATCTCAAGATGATCTTCCCCGGAAAGCGCATCCTTCCCCTTAACCTCAGAAAGAGCGACACAGATCCCTACGACGGCATCCTTCACCTTGACTGCACCTTCATGCCGGTTGGCAAGGACAAGTGCATAATCTATAAGCGCGGCTTCCTGAACCCACGTGACGCTGATCACCTTGTAGAGATGTTCGGCCCGGAAAACACCTTTGAAATCACCACGGAGGAAATGTACTGGATGAACTCCAACATCTTCTCCATCTCAGAGGACGTGGTGGTTGTGGAAGAACATTTCCTGCGTCTTAAAAAGCATCTGGAGGAGAAATGGGGCATGACAGTGGAAACGGTGCCTTACAGGGAAATTTCAAAGATGGGCGGGCTCCTCCGCTGCTCTACGCTTCCGCTAAGAAGGGATTAGATTCTTCACTTCGTTCAGAATGACAAGATAGGCCGAAATGACAATGGATTTGGTGATATGACAAAGAAGTTGGCAATGATTGCTTTTGGCGGCAACGCGCTCCTGAGGGCCGGGGAGAAGGGGACTTTCCGGGAGCAGATGGAGAACGTTAGCCGCACCTGCGCCCAGCTTAGGCATCTCATAGAGCGCGGCTACAATATAGTGATCGGCCACGGAAACGGCCCCCAGGTGGGAAACGCGCTGCTACGCCATGAAGCCGGCAGGAAAGAATTCGGCCTTCCGGCTATGCCAATGGACTTTTGCGGCGCGGAAACACAGGGCTCCATTGCGTATCTCATTGAGACTGGCATGGAGAGCGTCGCCTCCGGACGGAAGGTTGTGTCCATAGTCACCCGCGTGGAGGTAAAGGCCGATGACCCTGCTTTCATGAACCCCACCAAGTTTGTGGGGCCGTACTACAAGGAGCGCCCCACTGACGGTGCCGTGTACAAGGAAGACCCCCGCGGGCTTGGATGGAGGAAGGTGGTGCCGTCTCCTAAACCTATCGGCATAAATAACATAGACATTGTGGAAAAGCTGTCCCGCGAAGGCAACATAGTTGTTACCGTGGGCGGCGGCGGAATCCCCGTTGTACGTACTCCAGACGGCCTCAGGGGCATTGAAGCCGTGATAGACAAGGACCTCGCAAGCGCCCTTGCCGCCGTCACAATGAGGGCCGATGAATTCTACATCCTCACAGACGTCCCCAAGGTTTACATCAACTTCCGGAAGCCAAACCAGGAGGCCCTTGACGTAATCACCGTAGCCCGCGCAAAGGAACTCCTGGCGCAGGGACAGTTTGCCGAGGGCTCCATGGCCCCCAAGGTCCGTGCCGCCATAATGTTTGTGGAAGGCGGCGGAAAGCAGTGCATAATCACGGAGGCCGGGGAGCTGGGGAACCCCGCCTCAGGAACCAGAATAATACCTTAAAACCAATATGGCATACAATCTCAGAAACCGCAGCTTCCTTAAGCTGCTGGACTTCAGTCCAAAGGAAATCCAGCACCTGCTGGACCTTGCCGCAGAGCTCAAGAAGGCAAAATACGCCGGAACGGAGCAGCCGCGCCTTAAGGGCAAGAACATAGCCCTCATCTTTGAAAAGACATCTACCCGCACCCGCTGCGCATTTGAAACCGCCGCCTACGACCAGGGCGCCCACGTCACCTACCTTGGCCCCACCGGCAGCCAGATCGGCATAAAGGAGTCAATGAAAGACACCGCACGCGTGCTTGGGCGCATGTACGACGGCATTGAGTACCGCGGCTTTGCCCAGGCCACCGTTGAGGAACTGGCAAAGTATGCCGGCGTTCCCGTGTGGAACGGCCTCACCAATGAGTTCCATCCCACCCAGATTCTGGCCGATTTCCTCACCATGTCCGAGCACGTTGACAAGCCCCTCAGGGAAGTCTCCTACGCATATCTTGGAGACGCCCGCTTCAACATGGGCAACAGCCTTCTTGTTGGCGGCGCCAAGATGGGAATGGACGTAAGGATTGTGGCCCCTAAGGCCCTCCAGCCTGCTCCGGAGCTTGTCGCCGAGTGCCGGAAGATTGCCGCCGAAACCGGCGCCCGCATAACCATCACAGATGACCCCAAGGCCGGCGTCAAGGGCTGCGACTTCCTTTACACTGACGTTTGGGTATCCATGGGAGAACCTGATTCCGTATGGAAAGAGCGCATTGAACTCCTGAAGCCCTTCCAGGTCAATTCAGAGCTCATGGCCGCCACCGGTAACCCTAAGTGCAAGTTCATGCACTGCCTCCCCGCCTACCACAACCGCGAAACCAAGGTTGGTGAGGACGTCTTCCAGAAATTCGGCCTCAACGGCGTAGAAGTCACCGAGGACGTCTTCGAAAGCCCCGCCAGCATTGTCTTCGACGAGGCCGAAAACCGCATGCACACCATCAAAGCCGTGATGGTCGCTACGCTTGGCGCGTAGCGACCATCTCGACACACGTTACCCCCTCCCGAAACCCCTCCCCTCGGGGGAGGGACTTTTGCTTGGCGCGTAGCAACCATTCGACACACGTTACCCCCTCCCGAAACCCCTCCCCTCAGGG
>JAFZML010000214.1 GCA_017553255.1 Bacteroidales bacterium
GGAACTGCCTGTCTTTGACCGCATTATGGTGTCTATTGGAGATGACCAGTCCCTTGAGAATGACCTCTCCACCTATAGCTCCTTCCTCACTGATATGAAGGCCATGCTGGCGGCGGCAAATTCCAAAACGCTGGTTCTGATTGATGAATTCGGCGGCGGAACGGAGCCGGCAGCCGGCGGTGCCATAGCAGAGGCAATCCTCCATGAACTGGACACCCGCGGGGCATACGGCGTAATCACCACCCACTATACAAACCTCAAGCTCTATGCTTCCGGGGCAGAAACCGGCGTTGTAAACGGCGCAATGCAGTTTGATGCCGCAACCGTTGCTCCGCTGTTTGTGCTGGAGCAGGGCCTGCCGGGGTCTTCCTTCGCATTTGAGCTGGCAAGGAAAATCGGCCTTCCTGAACCAATAGTCCATGACGCAGAAGAACGTGCCGGAGAGCAGTTTGTGGGCATTGAGCGCAACCTCCGTAAGATTGCCCGCAGCCGCCGCGCCCTTGATGAGAAACTCACCAAAATCCGCGCAACGGATAAAACCCTTGAAGGCCTCACAGACCGCTATGAGAAGGAACTTGAAGAGATAAAGGAACTCCGCAGCCGCATACTTGAAGAGGCCAGGGCCGAGGCCGAAAAAATTGTGAGGGAAGCAAACAAACGCGTAGAGGGCACCATCCGCGCCATCAAGGAATCCCAGGCCCAGAAGGAGGAAACCAAGGCTGCCAGGGCAGAACTACAGGGTTTCCTGGGCGCTCTTGCCGAAGGCACCAGTAAGCGGGAAAAATATATTGACCGTAAGCTCAAGGATGTCCAAAACCGCAAGGCCCGGGAAGAAGCCCGCAAGAAGCGTCGCGCCGGAGGTGAAACCCTGAAGCAGATGGAGATTGATGAGGCGGAGGCCCGCAAGGAAGCCGCCTTCCGCAGCGCTCCCCTGAAGGTTGGGGAAAAGGTTCGCATCAAAGAGAACGGAATGGTGGGAGAAGTTTCCAAGGTAAGCACCAAGGCGGTCACCGTGATTGTTGGAAACATCACCACAAAAATGCCCCTGGACCGCGTAGAACGCATTACCGCCAATGAATACAAGGCGGCCACCAAGGCCCCGGACAAGCGCCCCAGGCAAATCTATGACACCGCCATCAAGGAGCGCAAGGCAAATTTCTCAACGGAACTTGACGTGAGAGGAGAGCGCGTAACTGACGCCCTGGAAATTGTTATGAAATATATTGACGATGCCCTTATGCTGGGCGTGCCATCGGTGCGAATTTTGCATGGAAAAGGTACCGGTGCACTGAGGGAAGAGATACAGAAGTACCTGCGCACCGTGCCGGGCGTTGTATCGGCCACGGACGAACACGTACAATTTGGTGGAGCCGGAGTCACCGTAGTCAAATTTGAATAGCATGAACGTTCTTAGAACCAGCAACTTAGGAGTACTTGGAGAGCAAATGGCCTGTGATTTCCTGGAGTCACGCGGGCACCAGATCCTGGACCGCAACTGGAGGGCCGGCCACCTTGAGATAGACATAGTGTCGGAGGCTCCGGACGGCCTTCACTTTGTGGAAGTGAAAACCCGCAAGGCGCCCGTCACCACCACCGTCAGTGACCAGGTGAATCCCGTGAAGCAGAAAAGGATATCGGCCGCCGCGCTCAGCTACCTCAACAAAAAACATCTTTACGGCCAGGAGGTCTTCTTTGACATTGTCTCCGTAACCGTAGAGCATCAGGAAACCCTTGTGAGGTACTTTCCCCAAGCCTGGATACCAATGTTTGTATAAATAACCAACCACATAATGAACCAACACAGATATTGTGTAATAATGGCCGATGGCAGCGGCAACCGCTCACAATACGGCCTTACATATAACAGATTCCAGGGCGTCGTGCCGGATGAAAACATTCTGGTGGTAACGCTTGCAAAGTACGCAGAGGACGCCCGGAAGGCCCTCCCCATGCTTCCCCCGGAAAATATAATCAAGGAACCCTTCGCCCGAAAAACAGCCCCTTGCATGGCCCTGGCGGCATATACCATCATGCTCCGTGACCCGGAGGCCGTGATAGTTGCCACCCCCTGGGACCTTTTCATCAGGGATGAATCCATGTTTGCGGAAACCGTGAACGAGGCCTTCGCCTACGTAGAGGAGCACGACGTCCTCATGACGCTGGGGATAGTGCCCAAATCGGCCGAGGTTAACTTTGGCTACATCCAGGTTAAGGAAGGGAGGAACGCCCATCTCATGGCCGGCCCCCTCAAAGTGAAAACCTTCACGGAAAAGCCCCCTCAGGAGCTTGCCGAGGTCTTTATCCGTACTGGAGAGTTCTTCTGGAACAGCGGTATTTTCATTTGGAAAGCGGATACCATTTGCCAGGAGCTTGAGCGCTACGTCCCTGAGGTGACGGAACTTTTCCGCGGCTGGAAGGAGCACATCCTTGAGCCCGCCTTTGTGGAACGCGCATATTCAGAATGCCCCAAGGTCTCCCTTGATTACGGCGTCATGGAGCACACGGAGCGCGCCTGGCTCTATCCTGCCAGGTTTGGTTGGGCCGATATAGATCGGCTGTAACCGCCCCCTTTCGGCCTATTGCGTCATGCC
>JAFZML010000215.1 GCA_017553255.1 Bacteroidales bacterium
AAGCTTGGGAAGCGTACCCTCAGGGCCGATATCCCCGGCGGAATTGAGGATTACCTCCTCTCCCCGGACCAGACCCAGATGATTTACGTCACCGGCGTCCACAGCCATGTGGAAGTGCCTTCAGACACAGATCCCGCACTGGATAAGGCCAAGGCCTACGCCACTGAGGACCTGATGTACCGCCACTGGGACCACTGGCGCACTGAGATTGCCCACAGCTTTGTTGCTTGCCTTGTGAACGGGGTTGTCACTGAAGGCATGGACATCCTTGGAGATGAACTTTTTGAGCTCCCCAACGGCCCGTTCAGTGATATCGCAGACCTTGCCTGGAGCCCGGACGGCCGCTACATTGCCTACTCCTGCAAGAAGCTCACTGGCAAGGAGTACGCCTTCTCCACCAACACCTGCATCTTCATCTACTGCCCCCTCACCGGAGAAACGTCTCAGGTCACCTCCCACGGCGGCTATGACACCCATCCCGTCTGGAGCCCGGACGGCAGCCGTCTTGCATGGCTTTCCATGGAGCGTGACGGCTATGAGGCGGATAAAGTGCGCCTGATGCTTGCCGATGTCATCTACGAGGATGAGGCCGAGGGCCAAAGCGCAAACCCCGTGGTGGAGAACATCCGTGATATATCGGCCTCCTTCAAATATAATGTAGAAGGTCCGGTTTGGGCAGCGGACAGCCAGTCAATCTATTTCAGCGCACTCTCAGAGGGCATTGGCGCCATCTACAACATTGTCCCGGACGCCGGTGAAATCTTCCGCCTTACCGCAGACAACCTCTGGTTCGACTTTGCTTCTCCCTTCGGCATTCAGCAGGACGGCACTCTCCTTACCACTTACATGTCCATGGACTTCCCCGCGGAAATTGTTGCCGTAAATGACAACGCCATCCGTCAGATCACCTTTGAGAATGACCACATCCTTTCCCAGCTGGATAAGCATGAGACTGAGGCCAGGATGGTGAAAACCGTGGACGGTGAGGATATGCTCACCTGGGTTCTATATCCCCCGCAGTTTGACCCCGCAAAATCTTATCCAGCCATTGAAATCACCCTTGGAGGCCCCCAGAGCAGCCTTTCTCAGGACTGGAGCTATCGCTGGAATTACCTCCTCATGTGCCATCAGGGCTACGTTGTGGTCCTTCCCAACAGGCGCGGAACAACGGCCTTCGGCCAGCCGTGGTGTGAGCAGATTTCCGGTGATTATATCGGCCTGAATATGCAGGATTATCTCAGCGCCGCCCGCGCCATCAAGGCAGAGCCTTATATTTCCGGCGTTGCGGCCTGTGGCGCTTCCTACGGCGGTTACAGCGTGTATTATCTGGCTGGCGTTCACGGAGATGTGTATGACTGCTTCATTGCGCACGCGGGTATTTTCAACGAGGAACACATGTACATGACCACTGAGGAAATGTGGTTCCCCAACTGGGACAACGGCGGTCTGCATGAATATGCATTTGAGCCCGGCCTTACCGGTCCTGCCGGAGATGGCGTAACCTTTGGCGGCATGAAGCAGGGCGGCTCTCCCTGGAGTAACCTTCCCAAGGCCCGGAGGCACTACGACAACTCCCCACACAAGCTGGTCCAGAACTGGCACACGCCCATTCTGTGCATCCACGGCGGGTCTGATTTCCGCGTTCCCGTAGACGAGGGCATGGCCGCCTTCAACGCCGCCCAAATGATGGGTGTTCCCTCCAAGCTCCTTGTGTTCCCTGAGGAAAACCACTGGATCCTGAAGCCCCAGAACGCCCTGTACTGGCACCGCAGCTACTTCGGCTGGCTTGACCGCTGGATGAAATAGCCCCTCCTCCCCTAATAGTTCCCCCCCTTTGGTGGAGGCCAACCCGCTGATTATCAACCAATTGCGGAATCTTCTGGTAGAAAAAATTCTACCAGAAGATTCCGTAACTTATTGTGCGTCAATCACTTGGCTTCCACCAAGTACCTATGAAATTTGGGAGTAATCCTTGGTGAGGTACTTATCCTTGCGGAGTTCCGCGGCAAGGGGCGCGTTTTGCGGCTGTGACAGCGCCGGATCCAGGTCCAGGATATGCTGGGCATAGCCTCTGGCATCTGAGAGAATGATGCCGTCCTTGGCAAGGGATGCAATATTGAGTGTTATGGGAAGACCGCTTTGCTGTGTGCCCTCAAGGTCCCCGGGGCCGCGGAGCTTCATGTCTTCCTCGGCCAGTTCAAAACCGTTCTCAGTGGCGCAGAGAAGGTCCAGCCGCTTCTGTGACTCCTTTGACACCTTGGTTCCCTTCATGAGGATGCAGTAGGACCTTTCGGCACCCCTTCCAACGCGTCCGCGGAGCTGATGGAGCTGGCTCAGGCCGAATCTTTCCGCACTCTCAATCACCATTACGGAAGCGTTTGGAACGTCCACGCCCACCTCAATTACTGTGGTGGAAACCAGGATGTTAGCCCTTCCGGCCGCGAAGGCGCCCATGTTGAAATCTTTCTCCTGATTGGTCTGGCGTCCGTGCACAATTGCAACTTTGTACTGGGGCAGCGGGAACGCCTTCACTATCTCTTCGTAGCCCAGTTCCAGATTCTTGTAATCCAGTTTTTCGCTCTCGAAGATGAGAGGGTAAACTATGAACGCCTGCCGCCCCTTTGCTATCTCATCCCTGATGAAATTGTGCATGGCGTGACGCTTTCCTTCCCCAACACAGATGGTTGTGATGGGTTTTCTCCCGGGAGGCATCTCATCAATCACGGACACGTCAAGGTCACCGTAAAGAGTCATAGCCAGGGTGCGCGGAATGGGCGTTGCCGTCATCACCAGAACGTGCGGCGGGATGCCATTATAGCCTTTGCTCCAGAGACGGGCGCGCTGATCCACTCCAAAGCGATGCTGCTCGTCAATCACGGCCAGTCCAAGAGCTTTAAACTGGACTGTGTCTTCAATGAGGGCATGTGTGCCGATAAGCACTCCCACGCTCCCATCCTCCAGCCCTGCGTGGATGCTACGCCGCGCCGCTGTGCCTGTGGATCCGGTGAGGAGTTCTACCCGTACACCGGTGGGCTCCAGGTACTTTGAAACGTTTGCAAAGTGCTGCTGTGCAAGCACTTCCGTGGGGGCCATGATGCAGGCCTGGTAGCCGTTGCCAACCGCGATGAGGGCGCTCAGCACCGCCACCATGGTTTTTCCGGAGCCAACGTCTCCCTGCAGGAGGCGATTCATCTGGTGGCCGCTGCGCATATCCTCACGGATTTCACGGATAACCCGTTTTTGGGCGCCCGTGAGCTGATACGGCAGGGCGTTGAAGCATTTATTGAAAGCATCTCCGACGGCCGGCATCTTGAGGCCCACGGCGCTGCTGCTGCGTATATATTTTTGCTTCAGAAGACTTAGCTGAAGAAGGAAAAGTTCCTCGAATTTCAGCCTGTACGTTGCCTTTGCCAAAGCGTCCTGGCTAACCGGAAAATGTATTTGACGCAGTGCATAAGTTAAAGGCACCAACCCCTTCTCTCTCAATACGTAATCCGGGAGAGTATCCTGCAGTACCGGAAGTATATCTTCAAGTGCCGTGGCAATGATTTTTGTCATGAAACGGCCGGTGATTCCGCCGTTTTTGAGGCGCTCCGTAGACGTGTAAATTCCGGTGAGAGTTCCGCTTGCGGAAGTGTCCGGCGCGTCCACTTCCGGGTGCACCATATTTAGGTGATTATTGAACACTGCGGGCTTCCCAAAGAAGATGAACGTGGAGCCGGGCTGGAGCCTTGAGTGCATCCACTTCACGCCCTTGAAAAACACCACCTCCATTTCACCGGTTTCATCGGCCACAATGGCGCTGAGACGGGCCACAAGGTTGTACTTTAGCTTTTCCGGAGGGAGTTCCGCCCCGTTTTTCGCGTACAGGCGCACCTTGGTGACGGTTCCGCGCACCTGAACCTGGGCAAGGTCCGGATGGACATCGGCAATACGTACAATGGTGCTGCGGTCTATGTAGCGGAACGGATACAGGCGCACAAGATCCCCAACCGTAGCTATTCCAAGCTCATGCTGGAGAAGTTCCGCCCTCTTGGGGCCCACGCCCGGGAGGTACTGTATGGCTGTATCCAAATTCATTGTCTACGCAAAGATAATAAAAAAAATGACACAAGGTTTCTGGTGGAACCCAAGTGATTGAGCCACAATTAGTTACGGGATCTTCTAGTAGAACTTTTTCTAGTAGAAGATCCCGTAAACGCCTGACTATCAACAACTTGGGCTCCACCAAAGGGGGAGAACTATTAGGGAGGAGCGGGGAGATTAGGGGGGAGATGGGGGCTCATGCGCGCACGTGAAAAATTTTTATTATCTTTGTGAGATTGTATACTTTTACGCGCTAAACAGACTAAGCAAGTCATTATGGATAAGTTTATTGAAAAGTACATTGAAGGATTCATGGGCGCAGTGGAGTCCAAGAATCCCGGTGAAAAAGAGTTTCACCAGGCAGTCAGGGAGGTTGTGGAAAGCGTAGCTCCTTTCATGATGGACTACCCCCACCTCATGGACCAGAAAATCCTGGAAAGAATTGTAGAACCTGAGAGAATCATCATATTCCGCGTGCCCTGGATGGACGACCGCGGAGAAATCCAGATCAATCGCGGCTTCCGCGTGCAGTGCAACAGCGCAATCGGCCCTTATAAAGGCGGTATCCGCTTCCACCCCAGCGTGAACCTCTCCATCATGAAGTTCCTTGCCTTTGAGCAAACCTTCAAAAACGCCCTCACAACCCTCCCTATGGGTGGCGCAAAGGGCGGCAGTGACTTCAACCCCCGCGGCAAGTCAGACGCAGAGGTAATGCGTTTCTGCCAAAGCTTCATGACGGAGCTCTTCCGCCACATCGGCCCCAACACGGATGTCCCTGCCGGTGACATTGGCGTGGGCGGCCGAGAAATTGGCTTCCTCTTTGGCCAGTACAAGCGCCTGAGGGATGAATTCTCCGGCACTCTCACCGGTAAGGGCCTTGCTTGGGGCGGCTCACTCCTGCGCCCGGAGGCCACCGGTTACGGCCTGTGCTATTTTGCAGAACAAATGCTCTCCACCCGCGGAGAATCCTTCAAGGGCAAGACCGTGAATATCTCCGGCGCCGGAAACGTGGCCCAGTATGCGGCCCAGAAGGCAATGAGGCTGGGCGCCAAGGTCCAAACCCTCTCAGACAGTGACGGCTTCATCTATGACCCGGAAGGCCTCACTGAGGAAAAGATGGAATACGTGTTCCAGCTTAAGAATATTCGCCGCGGCAGAATCAAGGAGTACGCCCAGAAGTATCCTCAGGCACAGTATTTCCCCGGAGAACGCCCCTGGCGCATCCCCTGCGACATAGCTCTCCCCTGCGCCACCCAGAATGAGGTGGAAACCGCAGACGCAGAGAACATAGTGAAGGGCGGAGCCATTTGCGTGGCCGAGGGCGCCAACATGCCCTGCACCCCTGAAGCCATCAGGATTATCCAGGGCGCAGGCCTCCTCTACTCTCCCGGTAAGGCATCAAACGCCGGCGGCGTAGCAACATCCGGCCTTGAAATGAGCCAAAACTCCATGCGCACAAGCTGGACCGCAGAGGAAGTGGACCAGTACCTCCGCCGCATCATGACAGATATCCATACCGCCTGCGTGAAGTACGGCACCCGTGAAGACGGCACCGTAAACTACGTGAAGGGCGCAAACATAGCCGGTTTCCTGAAAGTTGCCGGCGCCATGGCAGACCAAGGACTTGTATAAAGTATGACAGAAACCCTTATGGCAAAGAGGATCCGCCGGATCCTCCTGGTGTGCAACAACTACGACAACTTCTCCCTTGAGGAAGACGGCCGCCTGGATATGCGCATATCCCGGGAGTACAGTGAACTGAACCTCTCCGGGCCGCCCGTCTTTGAGCGCGTCTCCTCCACCCGTGAAGCCCTGGACAAAGTTGCCCAGGGAGAGCAATGGGACCTTGTTATAACCATGTACAACGTGGGAGAGGTGGACGTATTCAACTTTGCCGCCCGTATGAAGGCCCATTCCCCGGAAACCCCGGTTGTGCTCCTCACCTCCTTCTCCAGGGAAGTGTGGCGCCAGCTGGAAAGCCGTGACCGCTCCTGCATGGACTACATCTTCAACTGGAACGGCTCCACAGACCTCATAATTGCCATAATCAAGCTTCTGGAAGACAGCATGAACGCCCCCGCAGATATCCTGGAGGGCGGTGTTCAGGCCATACTCCTGGTGGAAGATTCAGTGCGATATTACTCCACCTACCTTCCCCTCCTTTACAAGCTGGTGCTCCAGCAAAACGCAGATTCCATCCTGGACGCCGTCAACGAAGACCAGCAGATTTTCCGTAAGCGCGCCCGCCCCAAGATCCTCATGGCCACCAACTACGACGACGCCGTGGCCCTGTATGGCAAATACAAGGAAAACCTCCTGGGCGTGATATCGGACATCGGCTTTGTGCTTCACCGCAATGACAAACCCTCCGATGAAAAACTTGACGCCGGAGTGGACCTCTGCCGCCTCATCCGCAAGGAAATCCCCAAGATGCCCATCCTCATGCAAAGCTCCCAGGAGAGCATGAGGGCCGTGGCCGAAGGAATAGGCGCAGGCTTCCTGATGAAGCGCTCCAAGACTCTCACCCATGAGCTCAGTGAATACATCGGCCGGGAATTCGGCTTCGGGGACTTTGTGGTAACCAACGCCCGCGGCCGTGAGAGCGCCCGTGCGCGCAATCTCCAGGGGGCCGAAGAAATAATAGCCGCCATCCCGGAGCCGCAGCTCACCAAGATGCGCTCCAAGAACTACGTGTCCCGCTGGCTCCTTGCAAGGGGTATATTCAAGGAAGGAAACGCCCTCAAGAACGGTACGTTCAAGGATACGGAAGACTTCCGCGCCAGGGCCATAGAGGCCATCCACTCCTACAGGATTTCCCAAAACCTGGGCGTGGTGGCCCGCTTTGACCCCGCAACATATAATGACACGGTATGGTTCTCCCGCTTTGGAGACGGTTCAATGGGCGGAAAGGCCCGCGGCCTTGCCTTCCTGAACCAGATCCTCCAGAAGCACAGGCTCTACGACAAGTGGGAAGACGTCCACGTGATGGTGCCCCGCACCCTTGTGATAGCAACGGAGTACTTTGACCGCTTCATCCTTGAAAACGGCCTCCAGTACGTTATAAACAGTGACGTCCAGGACTCCGAGATCCTGTCGGAATTCGTGTCGTCAAACCTTCCCCAGGAGCTCACCGAGGCCCTCCGCAGCTTTATCAGGGTGGTGCGCACTCCCCTTGCAGTACGCTCTTCCTCCAAGTTGGAAGACTCTTATTACCAGCCGTTTGCAGGAGTTTACTCCACCTACATGATCCCCGCCGTAGAGAACGAGGACCAGCAGCTGAGGCTACTTGCAAAGGCTATCAAGAGTGTATACGCATCAGTTTACTTTGCATCGGCCAGGGGCTATATCACCGCCACCGGCAACGTCCTCTCAGAGGAAAAGATGGCCATCATCCTTCAGGAAATCTGCGGCGCAGAGCAGGACGGCTGCTTCTTCCCCACCGTCTCAGGCGTAGCCAGGAGCGTGAATTTCTATCCCATCGGCCATGAAAGGGCCGAGGAAGGCATAGCCAAGGTGGCCTACGGTCTTGGCAAGGCCGTGGTGGACGGAGAGCAGGTGCTGCGCTTCAGCCCCGCATATCCCAAGCACGTCCTCCAGACTTCCACCCCGGAACTGGCAATGAGCGACACCCAGCAGGTCATGTACGCCCTTGACCTCCAGCCGGAACGCTTCAAGACATCCCTGGACGACGCCGTGAACCTTTGCCGCATCCCCATCACTGAATGCGGCCGGTTCCCTTCCTTCAATAAGGTTGTCTCCACGTATGACTACCAGAACCAGCGCATGGTGGACTCCCCTATCCCGGAAGGCCCCAAGGTGGTGAGCTTTGCCCACATCCTCCGCTACGGCACGTTCCCGCTGGCGCCCATCGTCAAGGAACTCCTTGACATCTGCACCGGTGAAATGAACGCCAGCGTAGAGATAGAATTTGCCGCAGAGCCATCTATCGGCCTTTTCAACGCCCTCCAGATACGTCCAATTTCATCAGACAGCCTTAAGGCCGACGTAGACTGGCGCTCCATAGACACCACCGGTGCCTTCGTGGATTCCTCCAGCGCGCTTGGAACGGGCTGGATTGAGGGCATCCAGGATATCATTTACCTTAAGGCCGATGCCTTTGACAAGATGAAAACCCTGGAAATGGCCGCGGAGCTTCGTGAAATCAACGCGCGCATGAGGGCTCAGGGCCGTCAGTACATACTTATAGGTTATGGCCGATGGGGCTCCAGCATCCCCACCCTTGGAGTGCCCGTGGTTTGGAGCGACATCTCAGAGACAAAGGTGCTTGTAGAGTGCTCCCTGCCGGATTTCCGCGTAGACCCCAGCCAGGGAACCCACTTCTTCCAGAACCTCACCTCCTTCAACGCCGGCTACGTGAACGTAGACCCTTATTCAAGGCAGGGAGACGCCCTGGAACTGGGTATCCTTGACGCCCTTCCCGCAGTGGAAGAGACTGAGTGGCTGCGCCTTGTCCACCTTGAAAAGCCCATTCAGGCGTGCGTAGACGGCCGCTGCGGCAGGGCATTTTTGAAAATTGACTAGACAATGAAAGAGTTCGAGATAGCCTGGAAGATTGGTAAAGAGCTCCCGGAGGAAGTCCTCAGGGAAGCCGCCGCCAAGGCTTTGGGCATAAAGCCGGATAATCTGGGGCAGGTGGTTGTAGTCCGCAGGAGTATAGACGCCCGCGCCGATATCCTCTACCGCTATCGCGTACAGGCTTACCGTAAAGGTGAGGAATACATCCCCTACAAGGTTGCCCCTTACCAGGACGTCCATGGTGCCACGCCGGTAATAGTGATTGGCGCAGGCCCTGCCGGCATGTTTGCGGCCCTGAAGCTACTCCAGAGGGGTTTCAAACCCATTGTCCTGGAGCGCGGCAAGGACGTAGAGCGCAGAAAGGCCGATATGGCCAGGCTCTCCACCGAAGGCATCCTGAACCCAGATTCCAACTACTGCTACGGGGAAGGCGGCGCCGGAGCTTTCAGTGACGGCAAGCTCTTCACCCGCTCCTCCAAGCGCGGAGACATCCGCGAGGTCCTGCACCAGCTGGTAGCCTTCGGCGCCAGCCCCGACATCCTCATAGACGCCCACCCGCATATCGGCACAGACCGGCTGCCGGAAATAGTGAAAAACATCCGCCGCTGCATTGAAGAGCATGGCGGGGAGTATCACTTTGACTCCAGGGTCACGGATATAGATGCCCGATCAAGGTCGGGCATGACGGAAAAGGGGTCGGGCATAACGGTTTATTGCGGAGACAAAGCATATTCGGCCTCAAAAGTGATCCTTGCTACGGGACATTCTGCAAGGGATATATATGAGATTTTCCAGAAAAAGGGCTGGGCAATTGAAGCCAAGGGCTTTGCGCTGGGAGTGAGGGTAGAGCATCCGCAGTGGATGATTAACCAAATCCGTTACCACGGGAAGTATCAGCCAGAGATGCCCACGGCCGAATATTCCTTTGTGCAGCAGGTGGAAGGCCGCGGAGTATTTTCCTTCTGCATGTGCCCCGGAGGCATCCTGGTGCCGTCTTCAACGGAAGAAGGCACGGTGGTCCTCAACGGAATGTCAAACGCAGCCCGCAACTCAAAGTGGGCAAATTCCGGAGTGGTGGTCCAGATTGAACCCGGAGACCAGCCGGAAAAATACACCGGCCCGTTTGCCCTTATGGATTACCAGAGGGATATAGAAAGGGCAATGTACAACTGGTGCAGGGAGCATGGGGCAAAGCACCCCTTCACTGCTCCCGCCCAAAGGATGAAAGATTTTTGCCGGGGAATAGTGTCCAAGGACCTTCCAAAGACATCCTATCACCCCGGAACGCTTAGCGCTCCGCTCCATGAGCTCCTTCCGGAACACGTTTCCCTAAGGCTCAGAAGGGCGCTCCCGCAGGTAGACCGCCAGATGAAGGGCTACTATACCAACGACGCCCTCCTTCTTGGAACGGAATCCCGGACATCCTCCCCCGTGAGGCTGCCTAGGGATCCTGAAACCCTGGAGCATGTGGACGTACCCGGCCTCTACCCCTGCGGAGAAGGCGCTGGATATGCCGGGGGCATTGTATCATCGGCCCTGGACGGCATTAACTGCGCGGAAAAGATTTAGAGAATTATGGCAGACATCATACTTGGAATAGAGTCTTCCTGTGACGACACCTCGGCGGCCGTGCTCCGTGACGGAGTGCTGCTGTCCAACGTGATAGCGTCACAGCAGGTCCACAAGGACTTTGGCGGAGTGGTGCCGGAACTGGCGTCACGCGCCCACGAGCAAAATATCGTCCCGGTGGTGTCTGAGGCCCTCAGAAAAGCCGGAATAACGGCTAAGGACCTTACCGCAATAGCCTTCACAAGGGGTCCGGGCCTTCTTGGATCCCTCCTTGTGGGCACATCCTTCGCAAAGGCCCTGAGCCTCTCCCTGGACATCCCCATGATTATGGTAAACCACCTCCAGGGGCATATCCTGGCCAATTTCGTGCGGCAGGAAGGCGTTCCCGTAAGGGAGCCGCAGTTCCCCTATCTGTGCCTTCTGGTATCCGGCGGCAACTCCCAGATAGTGAAGGTTACAAGCCCCACGGAGTATGAGATCCTGGGCCAGACCATAGACGACGCCGTGGGAGAAGCCTTTGACAAATGCTCCAAGATGCTGGGCCTGGGTTATCCCGGCGGCCCCGTCATAGACCGCCTGGCAAAACTGGGGAACCCGGACCGCTTCAAGTTTGCCATGCCCAACATCCCCGGGCTGGATTACAGCTTCAGCGGCGTAAAGACTTCCCTTCTGTATTTTGTGAGGGATCAGCTGGCCCTGGACCCTGAGTTCATGGAAAAGAACAAGGAAGACATCTGCGCCAGTTTCCAGAAAACGCTCATAGACATCCTCATGAAAAAACTCATCCGCGCCTCCAAGGAAACCCGCATCAGGGAAATCACCATTGGCGGCGGCGTTAGTGCCAACAGCGGCCTCAGGGAGCGCATCACCCAGGAAGGGGAAAAGCGCCACTGGAATGTCTATCTGCCGGAATTCAAGTTCACCACGGACAACGCCGCAATGATAGCAGTGTCCGGATGGTTCCAGTATAAGGCGGGCGTACGCACCCCGCTGGACGTTGCACCGGTATCAAGAATGGCCGATTTTTAAATGTTCAGGAAGGTTATTCGCATACTGCTCAAGGTTCTTGCAGGGATACTCATAGTACTCCTGACAGCGGTCCTTGCCTTGCAGTCCCCCAGGGTTCAGACCTGGGCGGGCAAGAAGGCCGTGGAGAAGTTCCTGGGAAATTCAGATGCCGATATAAGCTTCAAGATGGTTGCCTTCCGCCCCATGGAAGCCATAACCCTTGACGACGTCCTCATAATAGACCGCAATCCCGTTGCAGAAGGAGCCGATACCCTTGCCTGGATAGGCTCCCTTGGTGCCAAATTCTCCGTAATGGGCCTTGTAAACGGCGCAGGGGCATATCTAAGCCACGCCCGTCTGGACAATGCCAGCTTCTTCCTGGTAACGGAAACTGATTCCCTCACCGGAAACTCCACCACCAATCTACAGCGCGTATTCCGCATACCGCCTTCCCCTGAAAAAGATACGCCTCCAAGCTGGGGCAATCTTCTCACGGCAAGGGACCTCGTGATAGAGAACTTCCGTTTCCGCATGAAAGATCCTTCCATGCAGGAGACCGGCAAGGCCCCGGGATGTATAGATTTCTCCAACCTTGACGTTCTTGTGAACCATCTCCACGCCAGGCACATCAAGGTTGCCGACAGCCGCATCACATGCGTCGTAGACAGCCTCAGCGCCGTGGAAAAGAGCGGATTCGCCATAAAGGGGGCATCGGCCGAAAAAGTCAAGGTGGGTATGGGCCAAGTCAGGGTAGACGGCCTGGATCTGAGAGAAACCTACTCCGATATCCATCTTGCTTCCCTCCAGCTTGACGGCCCTCTCAAGGATTATTCTGAGTTCATAGACCGCATCCATATAAGCGCCTGCATAAAGCCGGGGACGCTGGTCTCCATGAGAACAGTCTCCTTCTTTGGCCCGCTTGATGAGAGCATGAACTTCCGCGGCCGCGTCCAGGGCAAGATAAACGGCTATGTGACAGACCTTTCCGTCAAGGACATAATTGCACAGGACCAGGACCACAACTTCTCCGTAAAAACTTCCGGACGCATCATGGGCTGCACGGATATCCAAAACTGCGCCCTTGATTTCAAGGTGAAGGAGGCAAATTTCACCCTGAAGGGCCTTGAAGGCTTCCTCAGGACCTGGGCCTCTGATCTGGACCTTGGCCTTGACAGCTTTGCCCCCGGGGAGCTATTCACCTTTGAAGGCACGGCCAAGGGCCCTCTCAACAGACTTGGCGTGAACGGCGGCCTGAGTTCCCGGCTTGGCACCGCCAGGGCCGATATCACCGTACGCAACACCGTAGACCCCAAGCGCCCCATCATCATCGGCGGCGGCCTTCGCACCAAGGACCTCAACGTTGGAAAGATTGCTGGAATTGACGCTATCGGCCCCATAACCCTTGGCACCGGCCTGGAGGCTTCCATCCTGAAAGGCGGCGGCATAAACGTAAGGATAGACTCCCTCAGGATTGACCGCCTGAACGCGCTTGGATATGATTACAGCAATATATCGGCCGTTGGTAATTACGCGGAAGACGCCTTTGATGGCCGAATAATAGCAGCGGATCCCAACCTCAACTTCCTGTTCCAGGGTAAGTTCAACCTTTCCAGCAAAACCAAGAACCAGGTATACCGCTTCTACGCATCCCTTGGCTACGCGGATCTCCATGCCCTGAAGATAGACAAGAGGCCGCAGTCCAAGATCAGTTTCCAGGCCACGTCAAACTTCCTCCGGACGGAGAGCCATGACATACTTGGAGACATCTCTGTTTCCAACCTCACCCTTGTGAGCGCCACCGGCACGCATAACCTTGGGGCCCTCTCCGTGAAGGCCCACGCCAACGACAACGTCCACAGGATTAACCTGAGCTCCAAGTTCCTGGAGGGCACTTACCTTGGAGACAAGGCCCTCTTTGACTTTGTGAATCACCTGAGGAGCCTCACCCTGGACCGTGACCTGAGCGCACTGAGCACCAACCCCGCTCCCGCGTGGGACGGCTCCACATACAGCGTAAATTTCAAAATCAAGGGAGCCCATGACCTCCTTGATTTCCTGGCACCGGGCGCATACGTTGCCAATCCCACGGAGCTTAGCCTTGGAATTGACCGTGAGGGCATCTTGAAGGGCAGCATCAAGAGTGACCGCATAGCCCTCAAGGAGAAGTTCATAAAGGATGTAGACCTTACCCTGAGTAATGAAAGGGAGGCCCTGAAGGCAGACCTTTCCAGCTCTTCCATCCAGCTTTCAAATGGCGTAAAACTCCTTGGAAGCCGCCTTGCCCTCTTTGCCAACGACAACCACGTGGGCCTTGGCTACAGCTTTGACAACTCAGAGACAGATGCCAGCAAGGCCGAAATTTACCTTAGCGCAGACCTTGACCGTGACAGGGACGGGCTCTCCGTCCTGGCGCGCGCACTGCCTTCCAACCTTTACTACAAGGGCGCCGGCTGGGGCATTTCTTCCGGAGATATCCTTGTGAAGGGCGGTGAGTTCAGCATAGACAATCTGCGCGCCGTCCACGACGACGAACTCCTTGAGGTTCGCGGCGGATATTCCTCCGGGAAGGCCGATACCCTCAGCGTGAGGATGGAGAAGTTTGACGTCGGGATTGTGAGTAACTTTATCGGCAATATTCTCCCCATTGAAGGATACGCCAGCGGTAGCGCCGTGGTTATTTCTCCCGGCAGTCCCTTCCCCGGAGTTGAGGCCTCAATTGTATGTGATTCCACCCTGGTATCAGGCCAGAGGATGGGTACGCTTGCCCTTAACAGCAACTGGGAGGCCCCGTCCAAGCGCTTCAACATAGCTGCCAGAAGTTCTCTGGAAGGCCAGAATCCAATTGACATAAGCGGCTACTTTGTCCCGGAAAACCAGAATCTATATGCCGAGGCCCTTTTGGAAAGGTTCAACATAGCCAGTATCTCACCAATCCTTTCAAGCGTTTTTTCCACCTTTGACGGATATCTTGACGGAGCCATGGTGGTAAAAGGTCCCCTGTCAAAACTGGATTTCGGCAGTAAAGGTCTCAGGCTGTCCGACGGCCACATCGCCCTTGATTTCACCCGTGCCGTGTATGATGTTGAAGGCGAGCTTGCCCTTACCCAGGACGCCCTGAGTTTCACGGAGCTGCACCTGAGGGACAACGCCGGCGGCAAGGGCACGGTGAAGGGGGCCGTTCTCCTGAACCGTTTCCAGGAGATTGGCACAGACCTCAGGATAGATCTTGACCGGATTAAGGCCCTTGACCTCAAACGCGGGGAGAACCCTACGCTCTTCGGCACGCTCCCTGTTTCCGGTAACCTTACCGTGAAAGGCCCTCTGAACCGTATTGTGGTGGACATCAACGCCACCACCAGCGGCCCCGGAGACCTTCATCTCCCCATTGGAGGGGCCAGCGGAGAAATCCAGCGCAAGATGCTTGTGTTCACGGAACCTCCAGACGAGATGCAGCAGGATCCCTATGAGCTCATGATGGCTGCCGGCGCCAAGCAGAAACAGGAGGAAACCAACCTCATAATCAATCTAACTGCCCGCGCCACCCCGGACGCCACCGTGTACATAGACCTTGGAGACAATACTCTGAACGCCAGGGGAAGCGGCACTATCGGCCTCAATATGGAAACGGCCCAGCACAGCTTCGGCCTAAGCGGAGATTATACTCTCCGTGAAGGCAGTTTCCGTTTCACCGCCATGAACATAGTGAACAGGGACTTCACCATCCAGGACGGCAGTTCCGTGCGCTTCAACGGCCCCGTGAATGAGACAGACCTCAACGTGAAGGGCCTCTACGTCACAAAGGCAAGCCTGGCAAACCTTGTCCCCTCTGAGAGCAGTGACGCAGCGGGCAGCGGCCGCCGCACCGTAAACTGCGGAATTGACATTACCGGCAAGCTCAGTAACCCTGAGCTGCAGTTCTCCATTGACATCCCGGATCTTAATCCAAGCACCAGGGTTGCCGTAGAGAACGCCTTCAGCACTGAGGACAAGATCCAGAAGCAGTTCATATACCTTCTCATCGCCAGCAGTTTCCTCCCGGATGAAGACAGCGGTATCACATCCACCGGCTCTGAGATGCTGTTCTCCAATGTTTCCAGTATAATGAGCGGCCAGATAAACAACATATTCTCCAAACTCAACATCCCTCTGGACCTTGGTCTCAATTACAATTCCCAGGAGGGCAGGAATATGTTTGACGTGGCCGTGAGCACGCAGCTTTTCAACAACCGCGTTATTGTGAACGGCGCCGTGGGCAACAAACAGGTCATTGGCAGTACCACCAGCGAGATTGCCGGAGACATAGACGTTGAAGTGAAGCTGGGAAAGAGCGGAAACCTCCGCACCACGGTGTTCTCACATTCAGCGGACCAATTCTCCACCTACCTGGACAACAGCCAGCGTAACGGCATTGGTATAACCTACCAGAAGGAATTCAACTCCTTCACGCAGCTCTTCCGGGAAATGTTCATGACAAGGCAGCAGCGTGAGGAACGCGCGGCAAGGCTCCTTTCCGGCACAGGAATGAGACAG
This sequence comes from Bacteroidales bacterium, assembly GCA_017553255.1. GTDB lineage: Bacteria > Bacteroidota > Bacteroidia > Bacteroidales > UBA932 > Cryptobacteroides. The sequence continues at coordinate 15,730 of JAFZML010000215.1, forward strand.
TCCCTCATCCAGATAGACTCTACGGGTAAATCCAAAGTGATTGACAATGGCACTAACAGGTAAATTATATCTCATACCCTCCCCTCTTGGAGACGGCGCTCCGGAAGAAGTACTCCCGGCACCCGTGTTCCAGGTGCTTCCTCAGATAAAGCGGTTTGTGGTTGAAGAGGTGCGTACCGCGCGCCGCTTCCTTTCCGCCGCCGGCCTCAGGGGGCATATAGAGGAGCTTGAGTTCCACACCCTCAATGAGCATACGTCTCCGGCCGAAGTACAGGCCCTCCTGCCTCTGTTTGAGGACGGTGCCGCCGTTGGGCTCATCTCCGAGGCAGGCCTTCCCGCCGTGGCAGATCCCGGCGCCCGGCTTGTGGCCCTTTGCCACACCCACGGCATTGAGGTGGTGCCTTTCGTCGGGCCCTCGTCGCTCATGATGGCCCTTATGTCCTCCGGCCTGGATGGCCAGAGCTTTGCCTTCAACGGCTACATCCCCGTCAAGGCCGATGAAAGGAAACAGGCCCTGAAAGCCCTTGAAAAGAGGTCTTTCCATCAAACCCAAATACTTATTGAAACCCCTTACCGCAACGATTCCCTGCTTCAGGACATGCTCTCCACCCTGAGCCCGTCCACAAAGCTTTGCATTGCGGCAAACATAACCTGCCCGGACCAGTTTATCCGCACGCTCAAAGTGAGCGAATGGAAAAAGCTCCAGGGCTTTACAATTGGCAAACGCCCCTGCGTTTTCTTATTCCAGGCACAATGAAGATAGCTTTCACAACCCTTGGATGCAAGCTCAATTATGCCGAGACATCCACCTATGAACGCGGTTTTGTAGCCGCGGGCTGGGAGATTGTCCCCTGGAGCGCCAAGGCCGATGTCTATCTTGTAAACACCTGCGCCGTCACTGAAACCGCAGAGAAAAAGTCACGCAACTTCATCCGTCGCGCCCATAAGACCAACCCCGAAGCCCGGATAGTTGTCACCGGATGCTACGCAGAGCTCCGCCGTGAGCAGATTCAGGCCATAGAAGGTGTCTGGAGGGTGTTTGGGGCCAATGAGAAAAAGCAGTTGGTTCATGTGGTTTTGGAGGGAGTATTGATGTCCGAACCGTCGGCTTCGCCGACCCCTCCCACTGACTCCGTCAGCGGGCCCCTCCCTCTTACACGGCCGAGGGTGGCCATGGGTTCGGACACCAACACTCCCTCCAAAACCGTGTCTACTGTCATTCTGAGCAATTCTTCCCCTGTCATTCTGAGCAATTCTTCCCCTGTCATTCTGAGCGCCAGCGAAGAATCTTCTGTCATACCGAGCGAGCGAAGCGAGTCGAGTGTATCTCATTCCGCAGAGACCTTTGGGGCGTATTCCACCGGTGAACGGACACGGTCATTCCTGAAGGTGCAGGACGGGTGCAATAATTTCTGCGCGTACTGTACGGTGCCGTTTGCAAGGGGAAGGAGCAGGAACATTCCTATCTGCGAGTGCGTGAAAATGGCACGGGAGATAGCTGCAGCGGGGGTTAAGGAAGTGGTGCTTACGGGCGTTAATACCGGTGACTTCGGCCGGACTACGGGTGAATCTTTCCTGGAGCTGCTGAAGGCGCTGAATGAAGTTGAAGACATTGAGCGGTTCAGGATTTCTTCCATTGAGCCAAACCTCATTACGCCGGAAATTGTGGACTGGATTGCCTCAGGAACAAAGTTCCAGCCGCATTTCCACATTCCGCTGCAAAGTGGTAGTGACACTCTCCTGAAACGCGTTGGAAGGCGCTATGACACGGCGCTGTTCGCTTCACGCATAGATTATATCCGTAGGGCAATGGAAAGGCCCGGCGGACCAAAGGTGTTCTTTGGGATTGATGTGATTGTGGGCCTTCCCGGTGAAACGGAGGACCTGTTCCAGGAGACTTACGCTTTCCTCCGGGACCGCATTAAACCCGCATTCATCCATGTTTTCCCCTACTCCAGGCGTCCCGGGACAAGGGCGGCGGAATGGAAAGACCAGGTGAAGGACAGCGTGAAGCAGGAGCGCGTGGCTGCACTGGAAAAGCTGTGCGAAGAGCTGCACCAGGAGTTTGCCCAAGCCAATAAAGGCGTGAGGGAAAAGGTCCTTTGGGAGTCTTCCGTAAAGGGAGGTCTCATGGGGGGCTATACCGGCAACTACATAAGGCTTGAAAAGCCCTTTGACCCTGCCCTTGTAAATACTTTTGAGGAGGTTGTGCTATGACAAGGCTTCGTTTTCTTGGAACAGGAACATCTCAGGGCGTGCCCATCATAGCATGCCAGTGCCCGGTGTGCAAAAGCCGGGATCCAAGGGACAAGCGCCTGAGGTCATCGGCCTTTGTGGAATATGAAGGGCTGAATATCCTCATAGACGCAGGGCCGGATTTCCGCGCCCAGATGCTTCAGGCCGATATCCGTCACCTTGACGCCATCCTCCTCACGCACAATCACAAGGACCACACGGGTGGCCTTGACGATGTCCGCTCATTTAACTATATAGACCGCAAGGCCGCAGAGATTTACTGTGAGGAGAGGGTCCTCAGGAGCCTTAAGAACGACTATTCCTACGCCTTTGAGGAGGAGAAATACCCCGGAGCGCCGGAGTGGCACGTGCATCTTATTGATGAGCGCCCGTTCCGTGTGGATTCCCTGGAGAATTCCGGAGAACTGGTTTGGGTGCATGACAAGGGATACTTTTACAGGCAGCCGGACGGCAGCCTTGCCAATACCGGGAAGATTGTTACGGAGGCATCCCACTCCCACCCCAACGTGATTCCCATCAGGGGCCTCCACGGCCAGATGCCGGTGCTGGGATTCCGCTTTGGGAACATTGCATACATTACTGACATGAGTGAGATAGAGGACTCTGAGCTGGAGAAACTCCGCGGCCTGGAGCACCTCACACTAAATACAGTGAGTTACCATCCGCACCACTCCCACTTCTCCCTTCAGGAGGCTGTGGCCCTGGCGCAGAGGATTGGTGCCTCCCATACCTGGCTCACGCACCTTAGCCACACTTTCCCCACTCACGGGGAGTTTGTGAAGGAGCTCAGGCAATACGGAAACATTGAACCCGCATACGACGGGCTTGTAATTGAAGACTGATGAAAGAGAAAGTAATAATAGTTGGCGGCGGCATCTCCGGTCTTACGGCGGGCATCTATGCCCAAAGGTCCGGTTTTGACGTCCTTATCCTTGAAAAATGCGCCACGCCCGGAGGCGTTTCCACCTGCTGGAAGCGCAAAGGCTACATGTTTGAGGGCGGTGTGCACTGGCTCAACGGTTCCGGAGAAGACCTTGACCTCCACAAGGTGTGGAAAGAGGTTGGGGCGCTCCAGGATAACAATCCCGTGTATTTCAAGGACCCCGTGTACGTCCTGAAGGGCGGAAAGGGAGAAATCTCCATTCACAGGGATGCGGCCCGTACGCTGGAGGAATTATCGGCCTATTCACCCGGGGACAAGAGGGTTCTCAGAAGCATTTTCCGTGACCTCAGGATGTTCCGCTATTTCCAGTCACCCGTAGAGGGCGTAACCGGCATCTGGGACTATATCCGTATGTTCCCGGCAATTTGCATTACGCCGCGCCTTTGGATGCAGTCCATAACGCATTATCTTTCCCGCATCAAGGATCCTGACGTACGTACCCTTCTGGAGGCCGTTGTAGCGCCGGTGAACAACGCCCTTACCTTTGCCTACACCCTCAGCTCCTTCTTCAACGGAGACAGCGGCTACCCCAGCGGCGGTTCCCTGAGGATGGCCCTCAATATGGCCGATACTTTTGTGAAGGCCGGCGGTGAGATAAGGTACAATACCGCTGTGGAGAAGGTTGTGGACGGAGGCGTCATTGTGGGCGGGGATCTTCTCAAGGCCGATGCCGTGATTGTGACCGTGGATGCCCGTACGGCCATTGACAAGCTGTTTGAAAAGCCCCTGGAGGACGGCTGGGCCCGCAGGATGAGAAAGCTCCTTGTCACAAGCCAAACCGTCTTTGTGGGCATTGGCGTTGAGGCCGACCTAAACAATTATCCCAAGTCCATGGTTCTCAAAGTCCCCTTCAAGGACGGCGGCGTGGACCTCCCCTTCTTCATTGTAAGTAACTACGCCCGTGACCATTACTCCCCGGAGGGCTGCACCACCCTCTCCGCCCTGTTCCCCGGCTATACATACGGCTGGTGGAAGGCCGCAAAGGAGGATGGAAGCTATGAGGCTAAGAAAGAGGCCGTGGCGCAGAAAGTTATCGGCATACTGGAAGAGCAAATCCCTGAAATTAAGGGCAAGGTTGCCGTCTGGGACGTTGCCACTCCCCTTACCTATCAGCGCTACTGTGACACCTTTGACGGCAGCTATATGAGCGACTGGCTGCCGCGCACATTCACCACAAACGCTCCAAACCGTTATCGCAAGGGCCTTTACTTCGCTGGCCAGCGTACGGCTTATTCCGGAGGCCTTCCCCCTGCAGTCATAAGCGGTAGGATTGCGGCGCGCCTCCTGTGCAAAGATTTCGGACTAAAATTTAAAAACCAATAATATGGCACCTGACGTTATTAAAACCATTGACAGCATCAATGTAACCCTGAATGCGGGCGGGATGAACACCATCAACATCATCCTGGCCTTTGTGATGTACGGAGTGGCCCTGGGCATCAAGCCGGGTATCTTTGTGGAAGTTTTCAAAAAGCCCAAATCCGTGCTTCTGGGCATGCTGAGCCAGCTTGTCCTGCTGCCGGCGCTCACCTGCGTCCTGGCAATTCTCATGACCGGATGGATTTCCCCCATGATGGCTATGGGTATGATTCTGGTGGCAGCCTGCCCCGGCGGAAACATCTCCAACTTCATGAGTTCCCTGGGCAAGGCCAACATTGAGCTGTCCGTAAGCCTTACGGCCATTTCCACTGCCCTTGCCGTGTTCATGACTCCGTTCAACTTCTGGTGCTGGGGTAGCATCTACATGCACTTTGCAGGCGTCCACAGCGACATCCCCACCCTTGTGATTCCGCTCTGGGACGTCTTCAAGACCATATTCATCCTTCTGGGTATTCCGCTAATCCTTGGCATACTCACAAGCCAGTTCCTGCCCAAGGTGGCGAATGCCCTCAAAAAGCCCCTGCAGTGGCTCTCAATTGTGATTTTCATTGCAATGGTGATCCTGTCATTCTCCAGCAACCTGGACGCCTTCCTTGTGAGCGTGAAGTACATCTTCCTGGTTGTGCTTATCCACAACTTCCTTGCCCTTACCCTTGGCTACACCGTGGGTACCGTTGGCAAACTTCCCTTCCGTGACCGCCGCACCCTTACCATTGAAACCGGCATCCAGAACTCCGGCCTGGGCCTTGCCCTCATGCTTGGGACCAGCCTCTTTGCCGGCTTCCCTCCTCACGGCGGCATGCTTGTCATTACCGCCTGGTGGGGCATCTGGCACATCATAGCCGGCCTTACCGTTGCCACCATCTTCAACAGATCCAAGAAAAATGCGTGACTTTTGGGCCCCAAATAAATCCTACAACTTCTTGAGGTGCTACATAGACTGGTGCACCAGAAGGAGTTTCACGTCCATAGAAACCCACGGCACGCTGCCTCCAATGGATGACGGCGCGTGGTTTATTGTGAGTAACCACACCCACACCCTTATGGACGCCCTTGTGATTTTGCAGATGCGTAGGGAAGGCACGGCATTCGGTGCCAGGGCCGATGTCTTCCGCAACCCCGTTGCAGCTCGCTTCCTGCATTTCTGCAAGATAGTGCCGCTTGCCCGCAAGGACCGCGAAAGGCCGGAAGAAGTAGCCCACAACCGTGAAACAATGGGAGTGATAGACCAGGTTGTGGCCCACGGCGTCCCCTTTTGCCTTTTCCCTGAAGGACGTCACCGTCCCATGCATTCGCTGCTTCCCCTGCGCCGCGGCATAGCCATGATGGCATTCCGCAGCGCGGCCCAGCGACCTACAAAGATCCTTCCTATCGGCCTTGAATATTCCAGCTGGTTCCATTTCCGCGGCAGGGCTTCCGTGAACATTGGTGAGCCCCTGGACGTAAACGCATTTGCCGCCTCCCTTGAACCCGGCATTGACGACAACTCCCGTGACGCCGCACTTCAGGAAGAACTCTTCAAGAGGCTCTCTTCCCTTATATTATATATCCCGGACGACGAACACTATGATGAGAGACTCGCAGAAATCAAAGCCCAGAATCCCCCCTGCTCCCGTTTCTGGAGGATTCTTCTCACAGTAGTAACCTTCCCGCTGTTTCTCATTGCGGCCGTCCTGGCCCTCCCCATGTGGGCCATAGCTGAATTTATGTGCAAGTTCAAGATTAAGGACACCGCCTGGAACAACACCGTCCGTTTCGGCGTGAAAATGGTGGGTACACCCGTATTCTTCCTGCTCTGGGCCATCATCGGCTTCATCCTTCTGCCCTGGTGGGGCGCCCTGCTGCTCCTTGCCGCCTTCCTCCCCTCCTACAGCCTCTTCTACGACTGGCTCAACCTCCTCTGGGACCGCACATAACCGCATTAAGTACGTTTTTGGTGCCTTTTTGTGCTCATCAAACGGTTTTTTCCGCCGATGAGCACATTTTTATGCCGTTTTTGTACTTATCGATAGGGTTTTCGCGGAGATAAGTGCAATTTCGCCGCATTTTCGTACTTATCGGTAGCACATAGGGCATCTGCGTGCGTGAGGCTGGCGCCAGAAAAGCAGATGCCCGGCGAAAACCGGGCATCTTTTATTGTATGGGTGCAAGATTAGAGCTTGGGACCGGCCTTGACAAGAGCCTTGCCGGCGCGGTTGGACTCATACTTGGCGAAGTTCTTGATGAAGCGGGCGGCGAGGTCCTTGGCCTTGACTTCCCATTCCTCTGCCTTTGCGTAGGTGTCCCTAGGATCAAGGATGCCGGTGTCTACGCCTTCCAGCTTGGTGGGAACGGTGAAGTTGAAATAAGGGATAACCTTGGTGGGAGCCTTGTCAATGGCGCCGTTAAGGATGGCGTCAATGATGCCGCGGGTATCACGGATGGAGATACGCTTGCCGGTACCGTTCCAGCCGGTGTTCACGAGGTATGCCTTTGCGCCGCTCTTCTTCATCTTCTTCACCAGTTCCTCTGCGTACTTTGTAGGATGAAGCTCAAGGAAAGCCTGGCCGAAGCAAGCGCTGAAGGTGGGAGTGGGCTCAGTGATGCCGCGCTCCGTACCTGCAAGCTTGGCGGTGAAGCCGGAGAGGAAGTAGTACTTGGTCTGCTCCGGGGTGAGGATGGAGACGGGAGGAAGAACGCCGAATGCGTCTGCGCTGAGGAAGATAACCTGCTTTGCTGCGGGTCCGTGGCTTTCAGGGCGCACGATCTTCTCAATGTGATAGATAGGATAACTTACGCGGGTGTTCTCAGTGACGCTCTTATCATTGAAATCAATCTTGCCGGCGGCATCCACGGTAACGTTCTCAAGAAGGGCGTCACGGCGGATGGCGTTGTAGATATCAGGTTCTGATTCCTTGTCAAGCTTGATGACCT
>JAFZML010000216.1 GCA_017553255.1 Bacteroidales bacterium
ATCCTCCTCAGGAAACAGATTACTGGGGCGTTGTGGGTGAATTTAATGATTGGGGCTCTAATCCGGATATAGTTATGGATCATAATGAGCCTTACTGGACAACGCAGATTGTACTGAAGAAGGATGCGCAGTTCAAGTTCCGCATGAATGACGCATGGGTCAATGATTTGGGCGTGGATTCCGACGATTACGGAACTTCCCACTATATTTCCACCGGCAGCGTCCTCAGTCTCAGAGCCGGCGGCCCCAACCTTGTGTCTCCGGTTCACGGACTGTGGTCCCTCATGTTAAATCCTGAAAAGGGAATTCTTGAGGTAATGCTTATTGAAGAGTATCCCGACGACCCTAATCCTGAAGATCCTGAAGAGCCCTTCACCGGCTGGAGCATAATAGGTTCAATGAACGGCGAAGTATGGAGCGTAGACCATGACCTCACTGAATATAAGCTGGATGATGGTTCTGTAGCCTATATAATAGAGATAGATCTTGTTGAAGGTGATGAGTTCAAGTTCCGTAAGGGTCATGACTGGGATGTCAACCTTGGCGTGGATTCAAGTGAAAATCCCTATACCTTTACAGATCATATCCTGAATTGGTCTGACGAGTCTACATTCGAAGTTCCGGATATTCCTCTTGCAAGGAACGGAAGTAATTTACGCGTTCCCGTAAGCGGAACCTGGACACTTGAACTGTACCCCGACGACGCAGTTGCCATAGCCTACAGGGTACAGGAATAGTACAAGCGGCAGTATACATAGTTCACAAAAAATGCGTATCTTTGTGAACTATGTATAAACTGCTGGAAAAGATAGATTCGCCCGAAGACCTTAGGAAACTGTCCAGAGGAAAACTGGAGGAAGTTTGCAGGGAAATCAGGGACTATATGGTGGAGTGCTGCTCCGTGAACCCCGGTCACCTTGGCTCAAGCCTTGGGGCCGTGGAGCTCATAGTGGCTCTCCATTATATATATAATACGCCGCAGGACAAGATTGTCTTTGACGTGGGTCACCAGGCCTACGCCCACAAGATTCTTACCGGGCGGCGTGAGCTTTTCCGCAAAAACCGTATGAGAGGCGGCATAAGCGGCTTCCCAAAGATGGACGAAAGCCCCTACGACGCCTTCGGTGCGGGCCATTCCTCCACGTCAATATCGGCCGCGCTTGGATTTGCAGAGGCAGCAAGGCTCACCGGCGCCACGTATAAATCCGTTGCCGTTATTGGTGACGGCGCCATGACGGGCGGCCTTGCCTGGGAGGGCCTCAACAACGCCGGCTCCTCCAAGGCCGATATCCTTGTAATCCTCAACGACAACGACATCTCCATAGACCGCAACCTTGGCGGCCTGCACGATTACCTCCTCCGCGTCACCACTTCCCAAACCTACAACAGGGTAAAAAGGGGCATTTGGAACCGCCTGGGGGAGGGCCGTCTCAGGGACTGGATCCAAAGGAGGGTCATAGACACCAAGGCAAACCTGGTCCGCTCCAGCGGCGGCGCCCTCTTCGAGGCCCTTGGTTTCCGCTACTTCGGCCCAATTGACGGGAATGATATCGGCCAAATGGTTTCCGTCCTGTCCCGCATAAAGGACCTTCGCGGCCCGCGTATCCTCCATCTCCATACCCGCAAGGGCGCCGGTTATGCTCCCGCAGAGGAAGATCCCACCACCTGGCATGCCCCAGGCAAGTTTGACGCTGCAACGGGTGAGCGCAAAAAGACCGTGAACGCCCCGGACCGCTACCAGGACGTCTTTGGAAAGGTGCTGGTAGAACTTGCCGCAAAGGATTCCCGCGTTGTTGGCGTTACCCCCGCCATGGCTTCCGGCTGCGGAATGAACCGCCTCCAGGACGCCTTCCCGGAAAGGTTCTTTGACGTTGGCATTGAGGAAGGCCATGCCGTCACTTTCAGCGCAGGCCTTGCCGCAGCGGGTCTCCGGCCGTTCTGCAATATCTATTCTTCGTTCTCCCAGAGGGCGTATGACAATATAATCCACGACGTAGCCCTCCAGAACCTTCCCGTCACAATCTGCCTTGACAGGGCGGGCCTCGTGGGGGAAGACGGAGCCACCCACAACGGCGCGTTTGACATGTCCGCATACCGCAGCATCCCCGGAGTGGTGATATCGGCCCCCAGAAATGAGCTGGAGCTCCGCAATCTCATGTATTCCGCCCTGGAATATCCCGGCGGGCCCTTTTTCATCCGCTATCCCCGCGGCTGCGCAGAGGGTATGGAGTGGGAAAAGGCCGAAGCCGCCCCGCTTCCCGTCGGGAAAGGGGAGAGGCTCATGAAGGGAAAGGACGTTGCCATCCTTGCCATCGGCCCCGTGGCCAACCGGGCCCTTGAAGCCGCAGAGCGCCACAAGACAGATTACTGGGTTGGTCCTTCAGTTTACGATATGCGTTTCCTGAAGCCCCTTGATCAGGACATCATGGAGGAAGTCTCCGGCTACAAAGCTATTGTTACCGTAGAGGACGGAAGCCTAAAGGGCGGTCTCTACGGCGCCGTGAGCGAGTACTTTGCCGCAAGGCCTGACGCACCTATTATTAAAGGTGTGGGCATCCCGGACAAGTTTGTGGTGCAGGACAGCCAGAAATCACAGCGGGAGGAGTGCGGCCTTGATACAGAATCCCTCTTTGATCTTTTGAGGGAGATGATGAAAAATGTTTAAAAATTTTTGGCAGATTCAAAAAAAGTATCTACCTTTGCAGTCCTTTAAGAAGTTAGAGGGCTTATGAGCGCCGATATAGCTCAGTTGGCCAGAGCACGTGATTTGTAATCTCGGGGTCGTGGGTTCGAATCCCTCTATCGGCTCAAAAAGGGGCTTTGACAATATTGTAAAGCTTATTTGGGAGGTTCGCATAGTGGCAATTGCGGCGGACTGTAAATCCGCTCCCTCAGGGTTCGGTGGTTCGAGTCCACCACCTCCCACAAA
>JAFZML010000217.1 GCA_017553255.1 Bacteroidales bacterium
CCCTTCGCGGCCCGCTCTGTGGACAAGATTATCCTTGCCGATGAAGACCCGCAATACCGCGTCCTGGACCTCACGGTGAGCGTTTTCAACAGCTCCGTGCCGTCCTACCACCATAAGAACGTGGGCGGTTATTCACCGGCCAAGTTGCAGCGTTACCAGGACCTCATAGACCATTACCTTTCCGGCGAAATCAACGGCCTGTACAAGGCTCTTGGCTCTGCAGAAACGCTGGAGGACGTTGCCTCCTTCATGGCCGATGGCACCCCCGTACTGAACGCCCTCAACACGCGATATATAGTAGTGGACAACAACTTCCCCCCTGTGTATAACGATTCCGCCTATGGCCCCGCCTGGTTTGTGGACGATGTTGTTGTTGCAGGCAATCCCGATGAGGAAATTGCCCTGCTGGGAGAGGTGGATTTACGCACCACTGCCGTAGTCGCGCAGGAGATTCCGGGTCAAGCCCGGAATGACGCCGACGTCATTGAAATGACCTCCTACGCCCCCAACCGCCTCAAATACCACTACACCGCCTCCGCAGACCGCGTAGCCGTATTCAGCGAGATCTACTACCCTGACGGCTGGCACGCAAGCGTGGACGGAGAGCCCCTGGAGCTCTTCCGTGCGGACTGGACGCTCCGTGCGGCCCTTCTCCCCGCCGGGGAGCATGATGTGGAGATGTACTTCATGCCAGACAACTACCGCCAGGGCGCCGCGATCTCCCGCATCACCTCAATTCTCCTGCTTCTGCTCCTTTTGGGCGCCATTGCTGGCCAAGCCATACCAAACAAAGCCAGGAGTAACGCAAAAACGCCCCTAAATGCATGACAGGTGGCTCTCCAGAGCCAGGTGACGTGCAAAAAAGATCAAAAATGCGCGACAGGTGGCTTGAAGGCACATGAATTATGAAGGAAAGGCGTGACATAGAAGAGTTATTTGACAAGTACTACAGGCCACTTTGCCTGTTGTCGCTTCATTATACTTATGATCCGGCGGCATCGGAGGATATTGTCCAGGAGTGTTTTGTAGCGCTGCTGTCCAAGACTCCAGATAACCCCAAGGCATATCTTTATGCGGCCGTGAGGAACAGGTCGCTGTCCTGGTGGCAAAGGAACAAGCCGGGAGAGCCGCTTCCGGAAGATATTCCGGTCCAGGAAGAAGAGGAGGCCGTTAGCACCTATGAGGCCAGGCTTTGGACCGCTATTGAAAACCTCCCTCCAAGGCGGCGCCGCTGCCTTCTGATGGCCAAACGGGACGGAATGTCCTATAAGGAGATAGCTGCAAAACTGGGAATCTCTGAAAACACCGTCCGCAATAACATATCCAAGGCCCTTGAGAGCCTTCGCGAATTCCCCAAAGAAAACAATTCCTTTGTTTTTCTGTTTTTCTGATAGTACTTTTCCGGCAGAGCCGTGTCTTATGGTTAGAAACACAAAGAGATGGACAGTCTTTCTTTTGTAGCCGGACATTATCAGGACGGCCTGTTTGACAGCCGGAAGGCTTATAACAAGTTGGTGGGGAAGCACCGTCAGGTTGTTTTCCCATGGCTTGTGGCTGCCGCCGCGTCCGTCGCAATAGGAGTATTTCTTATTACGGGATACCGTAATGCACGGAAAGAATACTTTGCTTACGACGTTACTCAGGCATTCACGCTTCCCGACGGCTCGGGCGTCCTGATATTTCCCGGCTCTTCCCTGAGCGTGCAGCCCCACAGGAATCCAAGGGCGGTTCAAATGAGCGGGACCATCCGATTTAACGTTGCCAAAGATGCAACGCATCCTTTTACGGTCACGGCCAAAAACGCCTTTGTAGAGGTTCTGGGCACCGTTTTTACTCTTAGCGACAATCCGCCGGAGGTAGAAGTCACAGAAGGACGCGTGCGCTTTGCAACATCGGCAGTCACAGATGGAATCGTCCTTATAAAAGGGGAATCCGCTGAAATTAAAGACGGTGTTCCGCAGAAGAAGCCCGCTTTTGTCTTTGACAACACGCCGCTGGAAGAGGTCCTTGCCACTCTGTCCGATGCATTTGGCATACGCCTGAAGAGCGACATTAAAGGCAAACGCCTTAGCGCAGAGTTCCGCGGAGAGAGCCTTGAAGAGATTGTCCAGCTCATTGAAGACGCCCTTGGCGTAAGAATAAGCATGGAGGATTAAGTCATGAGAAAAACGCTTGCAATAATAGTTGCCATATTGCTGTCCCTGCCGGCCTTTTCA
>JAFZML010000029.1 GCA_017553255.1 Bacteroidales bacterium
ACCAGCTGCAATTTCCTTATTGAGGGATGCATAGGCACCAAGGAGGAGCTGCTGACCGGTTTGTCCCCTGGCATAGAAAGTACGGCTTACCTGAACACCGCCGAATGAACGGTTTGCAAGGTATCCGCCATATTCACGTGCAAAAGGAACACCCTGTGCAACGCACTGGTCAATGATGGCGGCACTTACTTCTGCCAGACGGTAAACGTTGGCTTCACGGCTGCGGTAGTCTCCTCCCTTTACTGTATCGAAGAACAGACGGGATACGGAGTCGTTGTCGTTCTGGTAGTTCTTTGCGGCGTTGATACCACCCTGTGCTGCAATTGAGTGTGCACGGCGCGGAGAGTCACTGATACAGAAAATCTTGACGTTGTAGCCCATCTCACCAAGGGATGCAGCTGCACTTGCTCCGCCAAGACCGGTACCCACCACAATCACTTCCAGTTTGCGCTTGTTGTTGGGAGAAACCACCCGGATGGAATTTTTACGCTTGGACCATTTATCCTTCAGCGGTCCTTCCGGAATCTTGGAATTTAATTTAGGATCTGACATATAAATAGAGAATAATTATTTCTATAGTGCAATTATAAGCATTTTTCGTGAAAAAATTGTCACTTTTTAGAACAAAGTATTGTCATCGGGGGTGTATTTGCGCTGGGAGAGGTAGGATTCCATGCCCATGTGCTGATAAGCGAGTTCCGTGGCAACGCGGCCGCGGGGGGTGCGGATAATGAAGCCTTCCTTAATGAGGAAAGGCTCATAAACCTCTTCAATGGTACCGGGATCTTCACTGGCCGATGTTGCCAGAGTACCAATTCCAACGGGACCACCCTTGAAATTCTGGATAAGGGTACGAAGTATCTTATTGTCAATGGCATCCAGACCCCTCTTATCTATCTTAAGCTTATTCAGCGCAAAACGCGTAATTTCAAGATTAATGCGGCCATCTCCAAGAACCTGTGCAAAGTCACGGACACGCCTGAGGAGTGCATTTGCTATACGCGCTGTGCCGCGGCTGCGGAGAGCAATTTCATAAGCTGCATCGGAATCTATATCCAGTGAAAGAATACGTGCGCTCCTGAGAACAATATTCTTAAGGTCCTCAGTATCATAATATTCAAGCGCGCAGGTTATGCCGAAACGGGCGCGGAGCGGAGCTGTGAGAAGACCGCTTCTGGTGGTTGCTCCAACCAGAGTAAAAGGATTGAGTGATATACGCACTGAGCGCGCTCCGGGACCCTTGTCAATCATAATGTCTATCACATAGTCCTCCATGGCCGAATAGAGATATTCCTCCACCTCCGGTGAAAGCCTGTGAATTTCATCAATGAAAAGGACATCGCCCTGCTCCAGGGAAGTTAGAAGGCCGGCAAGATCACCGGGCTTATCCAGCACCGGACCGGAAGTAACCTTCATATTCACCCCCATCTCATTTGCAATGATATGTGCAAGGGTGGTTTTTCCAAGGCCGGGAGGGCCGTGAAACAGAACATGATCCAGCGCTTCACCGCGCAGCTTTGCTGCCTTAATATATATATCCAGATTGGAAACGATTTCCTTCTGGCCGGTGAAATCGGAGAGGCCCTGCGGCCTTATAATTCCGTCAAATTCACTATCTTTGTGGTCGATTGTACTGTGCGGGTCAAATTCACTCATCGCTCTCAAGGTTCAATTCAAATACAAATATAGTTTTTATTTTTTTATAACTGATGTTTTATATACTGCTGTGGATAAGTTGATAACTATATAAAATCATTTTATAATCAATTATTTACATCATTATAAAACTGTTGAAAACTATTTAATATACTGTTGAAAGATTGTTTAAAAATTAGCCGCGGTGCGGCACAGTACATTATTAACAGGTTATAAACAGGGTTATCAACACACTTATCAACAGGTAAAACCTCCAGATGACAATAAGTAAAAAAACTACTGCTGAGCTTCAGGAAAAGCTGCTGAAAAGCAGGGGAACATACTGCTCAGGCCTTTTCCTTTCGGCTAGATGGGTGGTTATCTCAAATGCTGCCCGCAATAATATCAACCTTATTGTCCTACCCACCCAGGAATCGGCCGAATACTGCAGCGCAGACCTTTATAACCTTACGGAAGGAGACTGCGTTTTCTTTCTTCCGGTATCCGGAAAAAACGTTGAAAGAAGCAATTACAAATCTTCCCTTGGCGTCCAGCGTACCGCCGCAATAGGAAAGATACTTGAAGTTAAGGCCGATGAACAGATTTTCATAGTAACCTACCCTGAAGCCCTGGAAGAACTTGTACCTTCGGAGAAAAACCTGGTATCGGCCCATCTTGAAATAAAACCCGGAGACAGGCTCCCCTATGAAAAACTAAGGGAAATCCTCACGGAAAAAGGTTTTGAGAAGGTGGATTTTGTGTCCGCCCCCGGCCAATACGCAATAAGGGGCGCGGTCATTGACATCTTCTCTTACTCCCTGGATAAACCGTACAGAATCAGTTACTTCGGCAATGAAGTAGAAAAGATCCATATCTTTGACTGTAACACCCAGCTCTCTACCGGCAACATTGATAAGGCCGATATCTACTCCAACATAGCCGCCGGAGGTGAGGAGGGTGGAGAATCTATTATCGGCCTGTTACCGGAAGATACAACCGTATGGCTGGATTCCTCAGATATGTACAACAACCGGGATTTTCTGAAAGACCTTCTGAAATTCCGTCATGTTTACCTGGATGTTCCGCTTAAAAAACAGGGTGTAGCTACCGTAGAATTCAATATTGCGCCCCAGCCGGTATTCAATAAAAACTTTGAACTTCTTATAAGCGATATCCAGTCAAGGCTGGAAAGCGGTTATAAAGTATATATAGTAGGAGAGAAGGAAAGCCAGCTGGAAAGGCTTAAATCCATCCTCATTCAGGAAGAAAAACCCGCTCTACCTCAGTTTGTTAAGGGAAAGAACCTTCACGCCGGATTCATAGACCAGCAGGATAAGATTTGCCTTTACACGGACCATGAGATTTTTGACAGGTTCCACCGGGTAAGGATACGCCGTACCGTAGAAAAGAGTGAACAGCTTACCCTCAATGACTTAAGCGCCTTTAATATAGGTGATTACATAGTTCATATAGACCACGGCGTTGGAGTATTCGGCGGCCTTGTCAAGATGAAGGACGACTACGGCCGGGTTAAGGAAGTTGTAAAACTGATGTACGGCGGCTCAGACGTAGTTTTTGTTTCCGTACATTCACTCAATAAAATTTCCCGCTTCCGCTCAAAGGAAGGGGAACCTCCAAGGATAAACAAGCTTGGATCCAAAACCTGGATAAACCTGAAGATATCGGCAAAATCCAAGATGAAGGATATTGCCAAGGAACTTATCCAGCTTTATGCCGCCAGACGCTCATCCAAGGGCTTTGCCTTCAGTGCCGATACTTACCTCCAGGAAGAACTTGAGTCTTCCTTCATGTATGAGGATACTCCTGATCAGGAGAAGGCTACAAAGGCTGTTAAAAGGGATATGGAAGACAGCTGCCCCATGGACCGCCTGATATGCGGAGACGTTGGTTTTGGAAAAACGGAAATTGCCATCAGGGCTGCTTTTAAGGCCGTTTCAGACTCTAAGCAGGTTGCGGTGCTGGTTCCTACAACCATCCTTTCACTTCAGCACTTTGAAACCTTTAAGGCCCGTCTTCAGAACCTTCCCTGCACGGTAGAATATGTGAGCCGGTTAAGGAGTACAAAGCAGATAACTGACATTAAAAAACGCCTGAAAACTGGCGCCATTGACATACTCATCGGCACCCATAAAATCCTTGGAAACGGCTTTGAATTCAAGGATCTGGGGCTTCTTATTATTGACGAGGAACAAAAATTCGGGGTATCGGCCAAAGAAAAACTCCGCCAGATGAAATATACCGTAGACACCCTTACACTTACGGCTACCCCCATTCCAAGAACCCTCCAGTTCTCCCTTCTAGGCGCGCGTGACCTTTCAATTATCCAGACTCCCCCGCCAAACCGTATCCCTATCCAGACGGAAATAATCCTCTTTAATCAGGACGAAATTAAGAGCATCATTAATTATGAGCTAAACCGCGGCGGCCAGATTTTCTTCCTCCATAACAAGGTAGAGGAACTC
Organism: Bacteroidales bacterium; assembly: GCA_017553255.1. Taxonomy (GTDB): domain Bacteria; phylum Bacteroidota; class Bacteroidia; order Bacteroidales; family UBA932; genus Cryptobacteroides. Next base: position 4,119 of record JAFZML010000029.1, read on the forward strand.
CGGAGCGTTGAGGAAATCCTGCATCGCCTTGTGCCGGATATGAAAATATGCGTAGCGCACGGCCAAATGGAATCCCGTGACCTTGAAGACCGTATGCTGGCCTTTATGAGGGGAGACTATGATCTTCTGCTTTGCACCACCATCATTGAAAACGGCCTGGATATCCCCAACGCCAACACAATCATAATAAACCAGGCTCAGAATATCGGCCTTAGTGACCTTCATCAGTTAAGGGGAAGGGTTGGCCGATCAAACAAGAAAGCCTTCTGTTATCTCATTGTGCCTCCGCTTGTTACAATAACCGACGAAGCCCGCCGCCGGCTCAGGGCCATAGAAGAATTCTCAGACCTTGGAAGCGGCTTCAACATAGCCATGCAGGACCTTGACATCCGCGGGGCCGGCAACCTCCTTGGCGCAGAGCAAAGCGGTTTTATTGCCGATATGGGCTATGAAACGTACCAGAAGATACTCTCGGAGGCAATGGAGGAGATAGGAATAGAGACCGGAGTAACCCACCGTGACATCCAGGAGAAGTTTGTGGAAGACTGTACAATTGAAACGGACAAGCCGGCATTTATCCCGGATTCCTATATTGATATTACTGCTGAAAAGATTCGCATTTACAAGGTTCTGGACGCACTCACGGATGAACGTGAGATAGACCGCGTGGCGGGGCAGCTGGAAGACCGCTTCGGCCCTCTTCCTGAGGAAGTTAAAAACCTTGTCATCGTTGTTAAAATAAGGAATTTAGGGGCGCAGCTTGGCTTTGAGAAGATAATAGTGAAGAACGGTATGCAGATTATGTTCTTCATCAATAATCCCATATCCCCGTTCTATAAGTCCAAGGTCTTTGAAAGGGCCATGGCTGCGGTAGTTATAAACTCCGGATATTTCAAACTAAATCAGGACGGAGGAAAACTCAGAACAGTATCCCGCGGGGTAGATTCGCTTGATAAGGCCCTTGAGATTTTGAAAAAACTGCAATAATTGTTATTTTTGCAGGCTATGTCTAATCTGCTCATAGAAATAGGAAATACCGCGCTCAAGGCTTCATGGTCGGAGAGGATGACCCTTGGAAAGACCTTCCGCTATCAGGGAGAGAAGTATCTGGACTTCATACTCTCCCTCACGGCGCGTGAAAAACCCACCGTAATGGTGGTGTGCAGCGCTTTTTCCCTTTCAGAGCAGGAGACAGAGTGCCTGAAGGCGGAATGCGGAAGCCTCCTTGTCCTGGATTCGGCCCATAAGGACCTTCTCCTTAAAAACAACCTTCCTTCATACCTTTCCTATGACAGGGCCGCTTCCATTGCCGCCGCGCGTTACCTTTTCAAGGGACGCGGCTGCACCATAGTGGACTTCGGCACCACCCTCACCATAGACTTTATTTCCCCTGACGGTACTTATTCTGGAGGTAATATATCCCTTGGATGCCGTACCCGCTTCAAGGCGCTCCAGCGTTATTCCAGGTCACTTCCTCTTGTGGAAATTCCGGAAAATCCGGATACAGTGGGCCAGGGCCAGGTACCTTCAATAGAGAGCGGAGTGGTTTCAGGCATCCTTTTTGAAATTGAGGGCTACCTGAATCTCCATCCGGACAATATTGTAGTTTTTACCGGAGGAGACGCTAATTATTTTGCCAAACGCATTAAAAGTTCCATCTTTGTAATTTGCAACCTGGTGCTTATGGGTTTGGCCTTAATGGCAGACGAATATGCTCAAAGCAAATAGAATATTGGCAGCAGCTGTACTTATGCTTTCCTGTGTCTTTGCAAAGGCGCAGACAGACGGCACGTACAGCGGGTTCTCGCCTTATTCAGTGTACGGCGTAGGTAACCTCCATACTCCCGGAACCTCCTGGAACCGCGGTATGGGCGGCGTTGGCCTTGCGGCGCGTAACCACAGGTTCATCAATATCCTCAACCCCGCATCTGTTACCGCCAGGGATACCCTTTCCTTTATGGCGGATTTCGGCCTGAACGGCAGAATCTCAGTTTTCTCAGAAGGAGACAAGAGGGCTCTCAACACCACTTTCAACATAGATGACTTTGTGATTTCATTCCCCATGTGGAACCACACGGCATTTATGGTGGGCCTCACCCCCATCAGTGACGTAGGCTATAAGATTGCTTACTCCGAGCTCCAGGAATCCAACCTCAATACCGGCCGCCAAAGTTTCTCATCTATTGGTAACGGCGGCATGTATCAGGTATTTGCAGCTGCAGCCGGTACCATCTGGAACCGCCTCTCCCTTGGCGCCCAGGTAAACTACAGCTTCGGCAATATAAATAAGAAGGCCGCTATGAGCTATGAGTCGTCGGACGCCCGTTCCTGGCAAACCGGAGACTCCCTCCAGGTAAATAACGTAACGGCAAAGCTGGGCCTTCAATATGAGCAGCCACTCGGCCGTGGATCAAGCATTATCCTTGGCGGAACCTATAAATTCTCAACTCCCATCAATGGCTATCATACCCATTATGAAGTTAAGGGTATAGATAAAACTGAAGGCCGGTATCAGGAACTCCTGAAGGAAAAAGGCCTTATGATGGGAAATGAGATAGGGGTTGGCCTAAGTTATAAAAAGGCCGATGATATCCTGATAGAGTTTGACTACACCCTCACGGACTGGCGTAATTCAGGCCTTGACGGTGCCGCCGGGTTCTCCAATAACGGGCAGGTTGCCTTTGCTTCTTCAGTTGGCCAGAGTTTCCGCCTGGGTGCGGAAATAACCCCCAACCGCAATGACATCCGTTACTTCCTCAAACGCTGTACATACCGCGCAGGAGCATACTACGAAAGCTCTTATTACACAGTGGATGGAGCCCACGTAGATGCCGTTGGAGTAACCCTTGGAATGACTATTCCGGTGTTCCGCTGGTACAACGGATTGTCAATTGGCCTGGATTTTGGAAGAAGAGGACTCCAGACATCCCAGGTAAAGGAAACTTACTTTGGATTTAACGTAGGAATGAATATATTTGACATTTGGTTCAAGAAGCCGCACTACGAATAATTAGACAAAAACAAAAATGCAAGATACTATGAAAAGATTAGCTATCATCACCGCTTCCATCCTCACCGTGTTGTCAGGATGGAACATGAGCGCCCAAACCACATCAAAGTATGGTCACGGCGAAGACAGCCTTAACTGCCTCAAGTACCTTTCGTTCTACACAGAGCGTTTCAAGAAGGATGAGAAAGACCCTATGGCCCTTTCCAACTGGCGTCAGGCATACAAATACTGCCCTGCCACCGCTTCTGAGAATATCTTCGTGAATGGTACCAAGATGATGACCAACCTGTATCGCCAAACCAAGAATGCAGGTCAGCGTGCCGCAATCGCAGACACCATCCTTATGCTTCAGGACCAGCGTCTTGCCGCTTACCCTAAGAAGAAGACCACCATCCTGAACAACAAGGGCCAGTACATCATCAACTACAAGAGCGCAGACGTACAATATATGTACGACAACCTCTCAGGTATAATGAACGAACTTGGCAATGAAACCAAGAGCAACATCCTCAGCGCCCTCATGCAGTCTTCCGTTGCCCTTTACAGGGAGGAAAAACTATCGGCCGACGAAATAATAGCCCTCTATGAGAACGTGAGCGGAATCATTGACCAGGCACAGCCCCGCAATGAAAAAGAGACTGCTGCAATCGCCGAGGACAAGGAGAAGATAGAGTCCATCTTCGCGGCCAGCAAGGTTGCTTCCTGCGAGAACCTGATTGCCATCTTCACCCCCCGCTTTGAGTCTGATCCTGAGAATCTTGCCCTTGTGACCAAGATCGTCCAGCTTATGAACGGCGCCGATGACTGCGCCTCCAACGACCTCTATCTCAAGGCCGCAACAGCCAAGTACAAACTGGATCCTTCACACAGCAGCGCCTTCGGCCTGTACCGCCTCAATGCCGCCCGCGGCAATGTGGCCGATGCCGGAAAGTACCTCCAGGAGGCAATTGAGTCCCCCGAGTCAGACGACGCAACTGATGCCCAGTACTGGTATGAAATGGCAACCTTCTGCTACAAGAACGGTATGCGCGCAAAGGCTTACGACGCCGCCCGCAAGGCCGTAGACCTTGATTACGGCTATGCCGGTAAGGCCTATATGATCATGGGTAACCTCTGGTCATCGGCCTCCTGCGACGACGTTGTGAACAAGTACGCCCGCTACTGGGCAGCAACGGACTGCTACCAGAAGGCCCGCAGCGCAGACGCATCCCTCTCAGACGACGCTTCCGCTTCAATTGCAGCAGTTAGCCGTTATTATCCTGAGGCAGCCGAGGCCTTCATGTATGACCTCACCAAGGGTCAGACCTATACCGTCAGCTGCGGCGGAATGGTTGCAACCACAACCGTACGCGTGCAGTAAGCAGTGAGGGCACCCCGCATATTTACAGCGATTGCAAGCACCCTGGTGCTTGCTTTCGCGCTTTATTCGTGTAAGAGCAACCTTGCGGAAGCCCAGAAACTGGACCTGTCCGTCACCCCTATCCAGGTGGTGGATACAATGCTCCTGATAAATTCAGACAACGGCCGTCTCAAGATGAGGGTGGAAGCTATCAGGATGGAGGTATATGAATATGATACCCTGTCCTACAATTACTTCCCCAACGGAATCAACGTTTTCGGGTACAATGAGGAAGACGGCTTTCTTGAAACCACAATAGTGGCCGATGAAGCCCGCCACGACAAATACACAAAGGGAGGGGAAGAGCTCTGGAGCGCATACGGAAACGTAGTTGTAAAGAATATCCTGAAGCGGGAAAAGATAGAAACGGACACGCTTTACTGGGATGCGAAGAACAAGGAAATATGGACAGACTGCTATGTGAGACTGTCCTCTCCAGACGGCGTGATGCAGGGTTACGGCATGCGCTCAGATGAAATGGCGCGTAATTCCATCCTCCTTCATCCCTTCGACAATGAGTTCTTCGTGGACTCTGATTCCACTAAGGTTGTGATAGATACACTCAATTTTATAGGGCCCTTGTTAAAAAAATAGTGGTATTTCCGCGGAAAAATGCTATCTTTGCAGCCCTTATACTGATTATAATTAAAAAACGCATATAAAAATGGCAGCACTTGAGACCATCAGAACCAAATTCGGCATTGGTGCATCACTCATCATTGCCTTCGGTCTTTTACTCTTCCTTGTGAATCCGTCCGACATTATCCAGACCATCCAGTCTGCTTCAACCAAGTACGATGTCGGCAAGATTAACGGCAAACGCATCACCTACACAGACTTCGAACAAGAAGTCAAGTCAAACGGTCAGGTACGTGAAATGCTCACCGGTCAGTCCGCTTCCAGCGAGCAGGCCCAGAAGCAGGTCCGTGAAATGACCTGGCAGGAGCTTGTAGAGCGCTATCAAGTTATCCCTACCATGCAGAAAGCCGGTATCCGCGTAGGACAGCAGGAGGAAATAGATATGTTTGTTGGAGAGAACCTTTCTCCCATTGTGGCTTCTTCCGGCCTTTTCATGGATGAGAACGGAGAATTTTCTTCGGCCCGCGTCCGTGACTTCATGGAGCAGACCTCAGACGACTACAACGGTCTTCTGGTCCGCAACTATATCCAGAACGCCGTTCGTACCAACCGTTATTCAGAGAAGTACAACGCCCTGTTCCTTGGATCTTCCTACATGAACAGCCTGGAGGTGAATAACGCTGTTGCAGAGGGTAACACCGCCGCAACCGTGAGCTTTGTGATGGCCCCCAACACATATTTCCCCAAGGATTCCTCCATCGTTATCTCTGATTCTGAGGTAAAGGCTTTCTACAAGGCACACAAGGAGAATTACAAGCGCAAGGCTGCCCGTGACATTGAGTACGCGGTGTTTGAGGTTACTCCTTCGGCATCTGACATTGAGGCTCAGAACGATGAATTCGTGAAGCTCTACGATGAATTTGCCACCACAGAGTCCATGCGCGCATTCCTGCAGCGCAACAGTGACCGCCAGTGGGAAGACCGCTGGTACAAGGACGGAGACCTCCGCACTGTAAACCGTGACGTAGACGCTTTTGTTACAGCTAACAAGAGCGGTGTTTCTCCCGTTTACCAGAGCGGAAGCAACTTCTTTGCGGCACGCATCATGGAAACCGGCAATGTTCCGGATTCAGTGTATGTGCGCCACATCATGTTCCAGGGTGCAAATGCACGTCACCTGGCAGACAGCCTCCTTCCCCTGGTGAACAAGGCCAACTTCTCCACCCTTGCAACCCTTTACTCCGCAGATAAAGGCAACGCCTATGACGGAGAGCAGGGTAACCTTGGCTGGATGACCCAGAACGCCGTTATTCCTGGCTTCGAGCCCGTACTTACCGCCACTATCGGCAAGCCTATCATTGTGAACACCCAGTACGGTGTGCACATTGTTGAGGCTGTTAAGGCCACCAAGCCCGTTGCCAAGAAGAAGGTTGCCGTGTTTGAGAAGGCCACCCTTCCCAGCAAGGAAACCTACGCCGCCATCTACAACAAGGCCAACATCCTTGCTGTACGTGCCGCTGGCAAGTACTCAAACTACAAGGCCGCATGTGATTCCACCGGTACCTATTCCCGCAGCATGAGCATTGGTGAGGGAACTGATACCTATGGTTCTATCGGCCATGCAAAGGAAGTTACCCGCTGGGCATTTGACAACAAGCCCGGAAAGGCTTCCGGCATTATCACCGTAGACAACAACTACTTCTTTGTGGTTGCCGTTAAGGATGCTCATAAGGAAGGCTACACCCCTGTTGCAGAGGTTGCAGAGCCCATCCGCAATGAGATCTACCGTGAGAAGTGCTCCGCTAAGCACGCAGAGGAAGTTGGCGCAAAGATTGCCGGCCTCACCACTCTGGATGCAGTTGCAGAAGTTCTTGGAACCACCGTTTCCACTCTCTCAGACGTAACGTTCTCCACCAATTCCGCTCCTTCCACAGAGCCCGCTTTCGTGGGCGCCGTGGCAGCTGCCAAGGAAGGTGAACTTACCGGTCCCGTGGCTGGCGTAATGGGAACCTATGTGCTTCAGGTAAACGGTCGTGACGCCGCCTCCTTCTTCACAGAGGAAGACGCAAAGGCCGCCCAGTCCCGCATTGATTCCTATCACAGCCAGATGCTCATGTCTCTTATGACAGAGAAGGGCGTGGAAGACAACCGTGCAAGATTTTATTAGTAGTTTATGTCACTTAAATGTGGAATAGTAGGCTTGCCCAATGTGGGCAAGTCTACTCTTTTTAATTGCGTGAGCTCATCAAAGGCCCAAAGCGCAAACTATCCTTTCTGCACCATAGACCCTAACGTGGGCTCTACAAACGTGCCGGATAAGCGCCTGGAGGTTCTTACAGAGATTTGCCAGCCCAAGCGCACGGTTCCAGCAACCGTGGAGATTGTGGACATTGCCGGTCTTGTAAAGGGCGCTTCAAAGGGAGAAGGCCTTGGAAACCAGTTCCTTGCAAATATCCGTGAAACGGATGCCATCCTTCACGTTCTCCGCTGCTTCGATGACGGCAATATTGCCCACGTAGACGGTTCCGTGGATCCTGTCCGTGACAAGGAAGTTGTGGATACGGAGCTCCAGATCAAGGACCTTGAAACAGTTGAGAACCGCATCAAGAAGGTGGAAAAGATGGCCACTACGGGCGGTGACAAGGAGGCTAAAAAGCTTCTTGGGCTGCTTCTTCGGTACAGGGAAGCCCTTCTGAAGGGCCTTTCCTGCCGTACCGTTGCGCTTGAAAACGCAGAGGAGGAGCAAATGTCCCATGACCTTTTCCTCATTACCAACAAGCCAGTGATGTATGTTTGCAACGTGGATGAAGCATCGGCAGTATCTGGAAATGCTTACGTAGATGCAGTGCGCGCCGCAGTGGCTTCAGAGAACGCAGAGGTTCTGGTGATTGCCGCTAAAACGGAGGCCGAAATTGCCGAGATTGAGGAGTACGAAGACCGTCAGATGTTCCTGGAGGAGCTGGGCCTGGAGGAATCTGGCGTCGTGCGTCTTATCCAGGGCGCATACAAGCTCCTTGGCCTGCGCACTTTCTTCACTGCCGGGGCCGATGAATGCCGCGCCTGGACCATCAAGGCAGGTGACAAGGCTCCCCGTGCAGCGGGAGTTATCCACACGGACTTCGAGCGCGGCTTTATCCGCGCAGAAGTGATTAAGTATGAGGACTTTGTGCAGTACCGCACGGAGGCCGCCGTACGCGCCGCCGGCCGTATGGGTATAGAGGGCAAAGACTACGTTGTCCAGGACGGCGACATAATGCACTTCCTCTTCAACGTTTAATTCCCCCTTCATTTTTCCCCGCACCCCTTATAGTTCTCCCCTTGTGGTGGAGCTTAATTAGCTGATTTCCAGCCATTTATAGAAGTTTCTGGTAGAAAAAGTTCTACCAGAAACTCTTGTAATATGCTCAGTATCAATCACTTGGGTTCCACCAATAGCCACACCGGACAGTGATCAGATACGCCGCCTAAGTACCTGGGACCGGAGTATGTGCGCAGCGGCTTGGTTCCTGTGGCCGCTTTGTCCGGTGTTTGCAGGAATGGTATGTACAGGATGTCCATCTGGGAGTTCTGTAGCAATGGCCGTGACACAAAAAACATATCTATGAGCTCCCACTTTCCTGCGTATTTAATGGTGCCGTCACCCTTTTTATAGAACGGTTCCGCTTTGTTCCACAGCGCGGGTTTCAGATTGTGATATACTGGATTAGCGGGCGTGTCATTGAAATCTCCCATCGCAATAATCTTCTGGATTCCAAGCAATTGCAGAGAATCTGCCAGCCGCTTCAAACGTTCCACGGCTATTGTCCTACGGGCTGCCGATGCCGCTGCTCCTCCAAATTTTGACGGGTGGTGGTTAACCAGGAAAGCGGTGGTGTCTCCATCGGCCTCCAGGAAAGTAGTAACCAGGATATCCCTGGTGAGCATTATGGTGGAATCTGCGTTATACAAATGGCAGGGCTTGGAGCTTAAAAGTTGCAGGCGGCTACTGCGGTAAAGCAGCGCCACGTCAATCCCGCGGCGGTCCGGGGAGTCATAATGGACAATTCTGTAGTCAAGTTTCCTGAGGACGGTAGTTTGGAGTAGACGGCGGAGCACAAATGCGTTTTCAATTTCGGCAAGGCCTATCACGTCCGGAAGTGCGCCTTTTTTGGCCGATGCCCACAGCACGCCCTTAGCCACCGCATTGCACTTGGCGTAGAAGCGCTTTCCCGTCCAGTGGCGGGCGCCGCGGGAGGAGAAATCGGCATCTGAAACACTTGTGGAGTCGTTTTTATAATCAAAGAAGTTCTCAAGGTTCCAGAACATTACGTTCAGGGAATCCTGATCCGGCAGGACAGGAGAAAAGAGCAGAAGGGCAATAAGAATCTGTTTCATGGCGTAAAGGTAACGGATGTCACGGATTTGGGTGGAGCTTAAAATGTTGATAATAAGCGCGTTACAAGAGTTTCTGGTAGAACTTTTTCTACCAGAAACCGCTGTAAGTAATTGTAAATCAGGCAACTAAGCTCCACCACAAGGGGAGAAATATAAGGGGTGGGGAGGGAAAGAAAAAATGACTATATTTGTATGATTAAGGAAATAACACTAAAACTAAAGATATGAAATCCAGAATTCAGGAAAAGTACAGGGCCCTCTTTGGAGAGGAGGCTCCGGTTTATGCTTCGGCCGGCCGAATCAACCTCATTGGTGAACACACGGACTACAACGGCGGTTACGTGTTCCCCGGCGCCATCAACTTTGGCATTATGGCCGCAATCAAGCCCAACGGCACAGACAAGGTAAAGGTATATTCGCTGGATTTTGACCAGATGGCCGAATTCGGCCTGAAGGAGGAGGATAAACCTAAGGAAGCCTGGGCCTGTTACGTCTTTGGCGTATGCCGGGAAACCATCAAGCGTGGCGGAAAGGTAGAGGGCTTTAACGCGGTGTTTGCAGGTGACGTTCCGCTTGGCGCTGGTCTCAGTTCATCGGCAGCCCTTGAAAGCACCTTTGCTTTTGCCCTTAACGATATCTGGAACAACGGTATTGAGAAGTTTGAACTGGCAAAGATTGGCCAGAGCACAGAGCACAATTACTGCGGCGTGAAGTGCGGCATCATGGACCAGTTTGCTTCTATCTTCGGCAAGGAAGGCGCCCTTATCCGCCTCAATTGCAAAACCGGAGAATACAAATACTTCCCCTTCCACCCCAAGGGTTACAAACTGGTTCTTATTGACTCCTGCGTAAAGCATGAGCTTGCTTCCAGCGCATACAACAAGCGCCGTGAAAGCTGTGAGAAGGCTGCCGCAGAGATTAAGAAACTCCACCCGGAGGTAGACTTCCTCTCAGACGCCAAGCGCGTATGGCTGGATGAGGTCCGTGACAAGATTTCTCAGGAGGATTTCCTGAGGGCCGAATACGTGATTGGAGAGGTCCAGAGGGTTCTGGATGTGTGCGACGCCCTTGAAAGGGACGATTATGAGACCGTTGGTGAGATGATGTACCAGACTCACTTTGGCCTTAGCAGGCTCTATGAGGTGTCCTGCGAGGAACTTGACTTCCTCAATAAGCTTGCCCGCAAGATGGATGTCACCGGCTCCCGCGTTATGGGCGGCGGCTTTGGCGGCTGCACCATCAACCTTGTTAAGGATGAGCTCTACGACGCATTCATAAGCGCCGCCAAGGAACAGTTTACCGCAAAATTCGGCCATGAGCCCAAGATTTATCAGGTAGTTATTTCAGATGGCGCTCGCAAGCTGCAGTAACTGCGGAAAATCCACGGAGGTTTCAATCCCCCGCAGCATCAACACCGCCCTTGATCCGGACCTCAAAAGCCGGGTCAGGGACGGTTCCCTGTTTATTTGGGAGTGCCCGTATTGTGGCCGAAGAAGCGTTGCGGTAAGTGAAACCCTGTACCATGACCCTGCCTCAAAGCTGATGGTTTGGCTGCTCCCGGGAACGGAGGTGCCCTCCCAGGCAGCCCAGGACGCCGTAAAGGACCTTGAGGGCTACACGCTCAGAATGGTCCGCGAAGTTGGAGAGCTCATAGAGAAGATAAATATAGCCGATGCAGGCCTTGAAGACACCATTGTAGAGATGTGTAAGTGGGTCACTAGAAGGGAACTGGCGGCAAAGAATCCAGCTGCGGCCAATGCCTCTCTTAAGTTCCTGCGCATAGAGGGAGCAGACCATGACCTTGTATTTGCCTTCCCGCTGGATGGCAACATGCAGCTTGTGAACGTGGGCTTCAATGTGTATGAGGACGCGCGCGGAATCCTTTCCAGAAACCCTTCCGTAAAGCCCTCAGATGGCTTTTCCAGGGTTAATTCAGAATGGCTGGAAAGATTCTTTCAGTAGGACAGTCCTTTAGTAATACGCGTTTGTCTGCGTCCAGAAGATACACGGACGGGACGGCGCGTATGTTATAAAGTTTATCTCCCCTTATAATATAATTGGGATCATACCCGTTTATCCATTTGGACGGGTATGTGGCGGCTTTTGACTTCCAAAGGTCTATATCTTCATCTATATATATATCCACCACTTTAAGATAACCGCTGCCTATCAGACTCTGGAGCTGAGGAACGCCTTCAAGCGTTTCCACAATTTCCTTGCAGGCCGTGCAGTCCGGGTTCCCAAATATGAGCAGCAGCTTCTGAGCCTTGACGGAATGCAGCGTACGACGTTTACCGGCTGTGTCTATGAAGGTAAAATCTGAGGCAATGGTGCCGGTTTGGTTGAGAGCGCAATTACGGGCGTCCCAGGCATACCGCGCGCGGTAATCAGGGTCTATGAGCGGGCTTTCAGACAGTGCTTTTACAAATGGAAGATAGAGGTCTTCGCTGCGGACGGGGGAGTTGGGGTCATACAAATATTTTGTGGTAATTCCAACTAATTGAGGTAACATGTTACTTTCCGGAAAAGCCAGCTGGAAGGCCTCCAGCTTGTTGTACCACGCTGATACAACACTTTTGCCGGTAACAATTGGAATTTCTTGCAGCAAAGATGCATACACTCCCATCTGAGCTTCAATGTCCTTGATAAGGACGCCATTTACCGTTAAGGAATCTGAATAATAAAGCTTCCCGGTGTCTGTAAAGCGGTCCCACATATGGGCGGCAAGCCACTCCATACGCTCCTGAGGCTCCGTAATCATAACCGGAACTTCCACCACGGGGAAATCCCTTGTTGTGGGAGCCACGGGCTTGCTGTTTTTCTTCCCCTGACCGCAGCCAAGCACCAATATAACGGCCAAAATGCCTGAAACAAATCTTCTCATAACACAAAATTACGCAAAAAAACCTATTTTTGTACTATGAGACGTATACTCATCATATTTGCACTGCTTATTGGTGCCGGTTTATCGGCCCGGGCGCAGTTTGTTCTTACCGGAGATGACCCCGGCTACCTTAAATGGTATTCAATAGACACACCTTATTATAAGATAATATATCCGGAAGGCGCAGATTCCCTGGCAGTCAATTACGGCACGCTTCTGGAAAAATTCCGCCCTGCAATAGGCCTCAGCCTTGGTTTTGTGCCGGGAGAAGGCCAGCTCCGCATGCCCGTTGTGCTGCATACTCATAACCCTGTTTCCAACGGATCCGTTGCCTGGGCGCCCAAAAGGATGGATCTTTATACCCTGCCGGAAGCATACGGCTCAGACCCCACCCCATGGGATATCCAGCTTGCCTCCCATGAGCCCCGCCACCAGGCCCAGCTGGAGCTTGACCGTCACGGCTTTGTGAGGTTCTTCTCATATATTGTGGGCCAGGTCTGGGACCCTGCAGTATTCCAGATGTACCTTGGCCGATGTCTTGCCGAAGGTGATGCCGTCACCGTGGAAACCGGCCTTACAGCAGGCCCCAGGACACGTACTGCGGATTTTCTCAATTATTATCAGGTGTCTCTTGACGCAGGGGAATACCGCAACTGGTACCGCTGGCGTTACGGTTCGTACAAGAACTTTACCCCGGATCTTTATAAGCTTGGATATATTACTGTTGCCGGTTCCCGCGCCCTTTATCATGACCCCCTGATCCTTTCCAATGCCCTGGACAAGAGCCGGAAAAACCGCTTTATGCTGGGAACCCTCAACCTCCGGAAGGTAATCCAGGAGCGTAGCGGCCTTAAATTCAAACAGGCTTTCCCGCAAATTCTGGATTATTTCAATGAAACCTGGCAGGAGGATGCAGCTGCGCGCGCCCCATTCACTCCTTCGGCCCAAATATCTGAGACGGAGTCTTTCCCCGTGGATTATTCCAGCCCGGCGCTACTTGACGGCCATATTTACCTCAAGCGTTCCGGTTATCTTCGCCCCATGGAGCTTGGAGAATGGGACAGGGGTGAATTCCACAGCATAAGGCCTTTCTCCTCCCAAACATCTTCTTTGTTCCCAGACCCGTGTACCGGACGTCTCTACTGGTCTGAGACCATCTACAATCCACGCTGGAGCCTTGACGGAAAGTCTATAATAAGGTATTACACCCCCTTCACCGGTGAGGTTAAGGACCTTACTTCCGAAGGCCGAAGATTCAACCCTCAGCCCTCCCCGGACGGCACCAGGATAGCCGTAGTGGAGTATCCGCTGAATGGCGGAACGGCCGTAGAGGTACTTGACGCGGGTGACGGCTCCGTCCTTAGGCGCATCATTGCCCCGGACGGCATTCAGGCGGCGGAACTTGCCTGGATAGGGGAGACAATCTATGTCTCTGGCGTTTCTGAAGGCGGTTTCGGCATATATAAAATAGACCCTGACGGTTCCTGGAGCACGGAGCTTGAACCCTCTATCCAGAAGCTTGTCAATTTGGGTGCCGATGCTGAAAGCCTTTCCTGGGTTTCTGACCTTGACGGGGCTAATGCCCTATATAGCTATACTCCTGCAACCGGGGAATTGACTCAGCTCACTTCTACGCGCTTTGGTTCTACAGACTTCTGTTTAGCCGGGAACACCCTTTACAGCATATCGCAAACACTTGGCGGTCAAATGCTTTTTGCCACCCCGGCGGATTCCCTTCTAAGCCGGAAAGCAGATTTTTCCAAGGAACACGTGTATCCCATAGAGGACAGGATTACGCGCCAGGAGGCATCGTTCAGGAAGCAGGCCGTTGAGGAAGTGGAATTATCGGCCCCTAAGAGGTACTATAAATTCCCGCACCTCATGCGTTTCCACTCCTGGGCGCCCATCTTCTTTGACTACGACGAAATCTCTTCAACGTCAATGGATTATCTCTTTGAAGGCGCGGCACCGGGCGTCACAGGCTATTTCCAGAACACGCTGGGGACCATGTCCGGAATGCTGGGCTTCGCTGTAAGGCCGGATCCATCAGAGAGGCAGGTTTGGCGTCCCTCCCTTCACGCAAAGTTCAAATACTCAGGTCTTTACCCCGTGATAGAGGGCACGTTTGACTTTGGAGACTCTATGGCCGATATAAATGTAAAGGCCAAAATCAAGGACGGAGAAGACGTCACTTACGCCCTTGCCGATGGCACAAGGGATAAGCTCAGCGTAATGGGAAGCCTGAGGGTATACATCCCCTGGGCCGCCGCAAAGGGAGGCGTTTCCTACGGCTTTATCCCCAGGGTAAGCTACGCCATTGCCAACAGCCTTTTTGACAACGCCACACGCGGGGTTACTATCACAGAAAAGGACCCGGAAACAGGAGAAATAAAGGCATACGAATGGGACGAAGGCCACGTGCCGCAGTATGTGCCCATGCAAAGGATGTCATTTTCGGCCCGCGCATATGTGATGAGATCCCGCGCCCGCTCCCAGGTTTATCCCCGCTGGGGTATTGGCGCCGAGGCCGGATTCAGCATGCGCCCGTCAATGACGGGGACATTCAACCCTAATGCATACGTATATGCCTACGGATATCTTCCTGGCTTCTGGCGCACCCAGGGAATCAAAGTCACGGGAACATTCCAACAGAGCTTATCCTTCAGCAATGACATTTTTTGCCTTAGCGAGCTAAGCGCCAACACTCTTCCAAGGGGCTTTTCATCGGCCGCGCAAATAAAGACAGGCCGCCTCTATCCATGGCAGCTCAATGCTTCGGCCTCCTATGCCGTCCCGGTATATGTTGGAGACATTGCCCTGCCGCCCATTCTTTACATCCGCAACTTCCTTGTGGTCCCTAACTTTGACATTACGCTCCTTCCCGGAAACGGCAATCTCTGGAGCACCGGGGCCGATATCACCGCGGAAATGGGTAAATTCATTGTGCCCTTCGACTGCTCCCTTGGCGTTTCCGTCTCCTACCTTGGCGGCAGCGCATTCGAAGCCGTGGGCCAGCAGTCCCGCTGGTCCGTAGGGCTCATTATGAGTTACGATTTCTAGCCCAGAAGGGTGGTGAGGAAAATTCCCACTATGCCCACGGGGGCAATGTAGCGGATAAGGAAGTACACCATGTTGAATAGGCGCAGGTTACGTGTGCCGCCGTTGGTGAATTCATCACGGACATCTGCCTTGGACATTTTCCAGCCCACAAAAAGCGCAAAGAGAAGGCCGCCGAACGGCATAAGCCAGTCTGAGGTGAGGTGGTCCAGGAGGTTGAAGACGCCGCCGCTGAGGGAGCATACAACGCCAACCACCCATACAATAGCTGCCAGGCCGATAGTTGCCTTTGTGCGGCTTGCGCCCTTTTCCTCTACAAGATATGCTACGCCCACTTCCAGAAGAGAAATGGAAGAGGTGAGGGCCGCCATAAGCACGGAAAGGAAGAAGAGGATGGAAATAACGGCGCCAACCCACGGGGTCATCTTGGAGAAGATGTACGGGAGCGTGTCAAAGAGAAGGCCGGGGCCCTGACCGGGCTGGATGCCTGCGGCAAATACGGCGGGCATTACTGCAAAACCGGCAAGTAGGGCAAACAGAAGGTCAAAGATTGCCGTGCCGCCGGCAGAGACCATAAGGTTCTCCTCCTTTGAAACATATGACGCGTATGTGAGTATGGTGCCAACGCCAAGGGACATAGAGAAGAACGCCTGTCCCATGGCCGATGTTATCACTGAAGGCGTAATTTTGGAGAAGTCCGGCTTCACAAGATATGCAACTCCTTCTCCTGCGCCGGGCAGCGATAAGCCGAATACCACTATAACTAATATAAGCACAAACAGCAGTGGCATTGTGACCTTGGTGAAACGCTCTATGCCCTTTTTTACACCAAGCAGAATGACGATGGCGGTACCTATCATGAATGTTGTGTGCATGAAAATGGGCTCCCAGGTGGAGGAGAGAAGATCCTCAAAAAGACCAGTGGAGTCCTCCGTGAACCTAAGGGTGCAGGCTTTGAGGAGATAGTCTACAGACCAGCCGCCAACCACGCTGTAGAAACCAAGAAGCAGCATTGGAGTTATGACGGTGATGAGCCCGGCCCAGCGGTAATTGCTTCCGGGGGCAAGGTTACGCATTGCGCCAAATGTGCTGTTTCCGCCCCTTCTTCCAATAATGCATTCTGCAAGGAAAACAGGGATGGCAAGGAGGGCGCATGCCGCAATGTATACAAGAATAAATGCAGCGCCACCGTTTTGGCCCGCCAGATAGGGAAATCTCCAGATGTTTCCAAGGCCGATGGCAGATCCCGCCATGGCCAGCACTACCGTTAACCTGCTGGTAAATTGTTCTCGCTTCTTCATAGTAGGTTGCAAAGATATTGAATATTTTTGTAAATTTGTAATCTATGCAACAGTATCTAGACCTACTCCGCCACATAAGGGAAAAAGGCGTCATGAAAGAGGACCGCACCGGCACCGGAACGCAGAGCGTGTTCGGGTATCAGATGCGGTTTAACCTTGCCGATGGCTTCCCACTGTTAACCACTAAAAAGGTTCACCTCAAAAGTATCATCCATGAGCTGCTCTGGTTCATATCCGGTGACACTAACATAAACTATTTACGGGAGAACGGTGTAACTATATGGGATGAGTGGGCCGACGAACACGGGAATTTGGGACCCGTATATGGCCACCAATGGCGCAGTTGGTCTTGTCCCAACGGTAGGGCAATTGACCAATTATCGGGGGTAATCAACCTGATACAACGCAATCCAGACTCCAGAAGAATGCTGGTAACCGCCTGGAACCCCGCAGAAGTGGACCAGATGGCGCTTCCTCCGTGCCACTGCCTGTTCCAGTTTTATGTGGCCGGCGGAAAATTGTCCTGCCAGCTGTACCAGAGAAGCGCGGATGTATTCCTTGGTGTGCCTTTCAATATTGCATCTTACGCCCTGCTCACCATGATGATTGCGCAGGTCTGCGGCCTGGAACCCGGAGAGTTTATCCACACCACCGGAGACACTCATATCTACCGCAATCACTTTGATCAGGTTGCGCTCCAGCTCTCCCGTGAGCCCCGCAAACTCCCCACAATGAAAATCAACCCTGATGTCAAATCCATATTTGACTTCAAGTATGAAGACTTTACCCTGGAGGGCTATGACCCCTGGCCCGCCATCAAAGCACCCGTAGCTGTTTAGTATGAAAAAATGTCTTATAGTTGCCATAGCGGATAACTATGGTATCGGCGTAAAGAATCAGCTTCCCTGGCACATCTCGGAAGATCTCCAATACTTTAAAAACACCACCCGCGGCTATCCCGTGATAATGGGCCGTAGCACGTACTTCTCCATCGGCCGCCCCCTTCCCGGGCGCAAGAACATTGTGCTCAACCTTGGCGGAGACCCTATTCCGGAGGTAACGTGCGTATATTCTTTTGAAGAGGCATATAAGGAGGCGGAGCTTGCCGGCAAGGATAAGTGCTTTATCATCGGCGGCGCTTCTGTTTACAAG
>JAFZML010000218.1 GCA_017553255.1 Bacteroidales bacterium
CCCACGACCTCCGGATTATGAATCCGACGCTCTAACCAGCTGAGCTACCCCGCCAAACTTGTTGAGATAGAAGGACTCGAACCCTCACTGACAGAGCCAGAATCTGTAGTGCTACCATTACACCATATCTCAATGTCCCCGAAAACGGGACTGCAAATTTACTGCTTTTTTCCAAAACTGCAAGCACAAAGGCAAAAAAAATGAAAAAGGGCGCGGAGGTCTTTCGGAAAACCGCGGAATTTCATATATTTGCAGTCTATGCGCGCGTATAAGTACATACTCACTATTCTTGTTATCTTTACAGTTGCCGGTTGCCAGAAAACTCCGGAAACGGAAGGCACTGACATGCATGAGTTTACGCTGGAGGAGCTTGAGAAGAAAAAGCTGGACGATGCCTTCACGGTGTTCTTTAAGAAACTGGACCTGGAAGGCAGCACTAATGATATCACAGCCAATATCATCCGTAACAGCAGAATCTCAATCCCTTCCGTGGGCACTTTAAGGTACACGTACGTCAAGAACGGCGCCACCCTCATTGTGATGGACGTGAGGGCCGACAGCTTTACCGCAGACCTTTACGGTGGAATATACCTGGAGGGGAAAGCCCTCACAGACGCCGGTACGGCAGTGTATATAGACGGGGAGCAGATAGCAACCCTGGATATTATCTGTTACAAAGACATTCCAACTCCCGTATTCCGCTTCCCGGACGGCACCACGTATGCCATAACCGGGGTCCTTCTTGTAGAACCTCTCATAGACTTCCTGCTCCAGAATGTGTTCTCTACGGAATAGCGTGGCGGCCATAGCGCTGCTTGCGACCAGCTTCTTCGCGCGTGCGCAGGAGCCGGACACCGTAGCTACGTTCAACCTGGACAAATCCGTTATCACGGAGGAATACAACAAGCCGCTTGTCCTCAACAGCCGCGGCATAAGCGGCCAGATCAATACGGACAAGATGGCAAAGATTCCAGCCATCCTGGGAACCCCGGACCCTATCCGTTTTGTGCGCCTCCTTCCAAGCGTGCAGCTTAACACGGAGCTGGACGCCGGCGTGTACATGCAGGGCAGCGAGCATTCCCATACGCTCCTTTCCCAGGAAGGCGTCCCAATCTACGGTGCGGGGCACATGATGGGCTTTTTCTCTGCCTTCAACTCCCCGCATTACAGCGGGATGAAATATGCAACCTCCAGCGGACAGGAGGGACGCATAGGCGGCATGATAGACATGCAGCTGGCCGATACTGTTGCAAGGAAACTCAGTCTGGATGCGTCCATTGGCCTACTATCGGCCCAGGCAACAGTGGACGTCCCCATGGGAAAATCCTCCATCAAGATAAGCGCCCGCCGTACGTATATTGACCTCCTTTTTGGCGGAATGCTCCGCTACGAGGACAACGCCATGACGTACAATTTCACAGACGCCAACATAACCTGGACTTGGAAACCCACCAGGAATGACCGTATCACGGTGGACCTCTTCGGGGGCATGGACATGGGCCTTTTCACCGGCGTGGGCCTTATTGAAAACATGGACATGAAGTGGTACAACGCCCTTGGGGCCGTGCACTGGAACCACTATTTCCCGGAGGCCACCCTCAAGCAGACAGTCTACTACACCACGGCGGGAATGGACCCCAAGCTAAGGGCTTTCGGCGTATACGGAAGGCTCCAGTCCTACATAATGGACGCCGGGTACCGCGCAAAGTTCCACTGGAAAAACTGGGACTTCGGGGCCCGCTTCAGCGCATACAGGACCCAGCCCCAGAATCCCTACACGGAGGGCCATTTCAACGACGCCCGCAACAACGGCGGCATCCCCATAGAGGACGCCCTTGCGGCGGCTGTGAACGCAGAATACAGCCGCAACCTTGGCTACTGGCTCAGTTTCAAGGCGGGGATAGGGGCCGATTGGTACCTGAGTCCCCAGCGTAAAAACTACTGGGGCGTGACGCCTGAGGTAAGCCTTGTGGCGGATCTCCTTGAAGGCGGCAAGATTGATTTCACCTACGGGATCAAGCGTCAGAACCTGTTCCAGACGGGTTTGACGTCTTCCGGCCTGCCCTCGGAGTTCTGGGTGCTGGCCGGTGATATCCAGGATCCACAGTGGGCCCACTGCTTCTCCCTGGCATACAACAACAGCTTCTGGGACCAGATGCTGTCCGTGTCCACGGAGGTTTATTACAAGCAGCTGTACAACCAGCTGGAGTACATAGGGAGCCTCATGGATATGTACACCGGGAATTATTCCCTTGAAACCAGTACGCTAAGGGGCAACGGCCGGGCGTATGGCTTCAACATCATGATCCAGAAGCAGAAAGGCCGGTTCACAGGTTGGATAAGCTATGCCCTGGCCCGCAGCCTCCGCACGTTTGTGAACGACATCCATGGGCAGGAGTTTACATCGGCCCACGAAAGAAGGCATGAGCTGGACATTGTTGCAACCTATGACTTTGGGCGGTTTGACGTTGGTGCCACCTTTGTGATGGCAAGCGGCACGCCCTATACACGCCCTACGTCGTTTTATGTGGTTGGAAGCCGAATGGTATGCACCTACGGCCCCTACAACGCTGAAAACCTTCCGCCTTACGCCAAGATGGACATAAGCGCCAACTGGTATATCAGGAAGGGCCCCAGGCTCACTCACGGCCTCAACTTTTCAATGTACAACGTCCTTGGCCGGCAAAATGCCGTGGGCTACGGCCTGCATTACAATGAAGAGAACCAAACCTATTGTTTCCGGCCCACCAGGATCATCATCCGTTTCCTTCCATCGCTGTCTTATTTCCTCAAGTTCTAGATGAAAAAGTACTTTCATATAATCCTTCTGCTTGTCCTTGCAGCCTGTTCCAAAACGGAGGAGGTGGGGAAGTCCCAGCTTGTGGTAGAGGGCTGGATAGAGAACGGCGGTCATCCGGTGGTGATGGTATCGGAGTCTATAGGCATAGCTACAGGCAGGGAAATGGGCGCCTCAAGCATCCTTGACCATATTGCAAAATGGGCCAAGGTGAGCGTGAGCGACGGTACTAAAACGGAGATACTCACCGGCATTCCGGACTCTGATTATTTTCCGCCATATATCTTCACTTCATCGGCCATAACGGGGGAGGTGGGCAAAACCTACACCCTGAATGTGGAATACAAGGACTATAACGTTGAGGCCCGGACAACAATCCCTGAGCCCGTTCCCATTGACAAGATTTACGTCCAGTCCGTAACTGACACCACGGCCGCCGTAAGGGTTTGCTTCACGGACCCTCCCCAGAAAGGACAGTACTATAAGATATTTACAAAGACGGAGGGGAAGGATGCCCATTACCACCCTTCGGCCATGACAAACCTGTCCGACGAATCCCTTGACGGATATACGGAAGTATTCATTTACAGTACCCAGAGGCTTATGGACTCCATAGACTGGCCCAACATACACGTTGGAGACGTTTTGTGGATAAAGCTGTGTTCTATAGATGAAAAGTCCTTCCGCTACTGGGACAATTTTGAAATAATGCTGGCCTCCAACGCCTTCAGCATGTACTTTGAGACTGACCTTGAAAGCAATCTGGACGGCGCCCTTGGCTACTGGGCCGGCTACGGAGTTGATAAGGAAGTTAAATTTACAGTAACAGATCCCAATGACAAATAATCTGGATCCACATTGCCAGGCCATCCTGGAAGAGTACAGGCAGGCAAAGCCATCCTGCGAGGAAGCGGCCGATGTAATTAAGGCCATGCTTGAGATGGTTTTCAGGCAGTCCGGCCTTATTGTAGCGGCCATTGAGTCCCGTGTGAAAACGGAGAGGTCCCTTGCCGGAAAACTGGAGCTGAAAGGCGCCAAGTATGCCTCGCTGGCCGATATCACGGACATTGTGGGCGTACGCGTCATAACCTTCTACATTGACGATGTAGACAAGGTGGCATCGGCCGTAGAGAGGCTCTTCAAGGTGGACTGGGAGAATTCAGTGGATAAGCGTAAGCTCCATGAGATAGACAGCTTCGGCTATATGTCCCTCCACTATATCTGCTCCATGGAAGGCTTCCCTTACCGCTTTGAAATCCAGATGAGAACTGTCCTGCAGCACGCCTGGGCCAACATGAACCACGACACCGGCTACAAATCCGGCGTTGAAATCCCCATAGAGTACAGGCGCAGCATAAGCCGCCTGGCGGGCCTTCTGGAGCTGGCCGATGAAGAGTTTTCCCAGATCAGGACAGACCTTGCCGATTACCGCCGCCGCGTGCAGGCCCTTGTGGCTTCCGGCAACCTTGGCGAGGTCCCTCTGGACGGAGACACCTTCAGGAGCTACCTCAACATGAAGCCCTTCGATGCCCTCAACCGCCGCATTGCCTCAATGAACCAGGCCGAAATCCAGGAAGTGTCCCTCATGAATTACCTTGAAGTGTTCAAGGCCCTGCAGTGCAAAACTCTTGGAGACGTGGAGCGGATTGTGAAGGAAAACTCAGAAGGCGCATTCCAGCTTGCCTGCTACCAGATTGGCCTCACGGACCTTGACATCATATCATCCTCCCTGGGCCCTCAGGATATATGTATAGCCCATATAGTACGCTCCGGCGGCGGAAAACTTGGTCTCAAGATGCTCATGGACGCCCTCAACGGGACAAGTCCCAGCAATGAGATGATGGCCGAAATCCTCCTGGAGCAAACGTCCAACCTTCCTTTCATGAATCAGTAATGGCAAACAATCCGCTCAACACAGACCTTCTGGACCGCGCCATAATCTTTGCGGTCAAAGCCCACGCAGGCACGGAGCGCCGCGGTAAGGGCTTCCCCTACATAGTTCACCCCATGGAGGCCGTGGAGATAGTTGCCACCATGACGCCGGACCAGGAACTCCTTGCCGCCGCCGCCCTCCACGACGTGGTTGAGGACACTCCCTTTACCGCCGAAGACATCCGCAGGGAATTCGGCCAGAGAGTGGCCAGCCTTGTTGCTGCAGAAAGCGACGTTGTGGTTGAAGGCCCGGAAAAGGATAGCTGGCGCTTCCGCAAGCAGGCCGCCATCGACCGCCTTGCGCGCGCCTCCCGTGATGCCAAAATGGTGGCCCTTGGAGACAAACTCTCCAACATGAGGGCCATTGCAAGGGATTACGCCGTTAAGGGTGAGGAACTTTGGAAGATATTCCACGCCCCGCATCCGTCAGACCACGAATGGCACTACAGGGGGCTTGCAAACTCCCTGCGGGAACTTGAAGACACATTTGCATTCAAGGAATTTGAATCATTAATTAACCAGATATGGAAGCACTGAAAATAGACCTTAATGATTACGTGCACTCCGGCGAAGGCGCAAACGGAGAAAGCTTCAACCACCGCACGGACCCAAATATAATGATGAAACTCTACAATCCCGGAAAGGTGCAGCAGCCCCTTGACGAGATGCTCATGGCCCGCAAGGTGTTTGAGCTTGGCATCCCCAGCCCGGAGCCGGGAGACTATGTCACGGACGGCGTCAGGTTTGGAATACGCTTCCGCCGCATTCCCGGAAAGGTCTCTTATTCCCGCGCAACCGCAGACCACCCGGAGAAGGTAGCCCAGTATGCCGAAGAGTTTGCCCGGATGTGCCTTGACCTTCACAAGGTTCACGTGGATACCACCAAGTTTGAGAACGTGAAAGACCGCTATTACAGGCTTCTGGAGGAGAATCCCTTCTTTACCCCGGCCCAGAAGGACGCCATCGGCAAGTTCATTGCCGATGCCCCCGATACCGATACCGCCATCCACGGAGACCTCCAGTACAGCAATGCCATCTTTGCCGGTGACAAGCGCTATTTCATAGATCTTGGAGATTTTTGCTACGGATATAACCTCTTTGACATTGGAATGGTGTATCTTTGCTGCTGCGTAAGCGATGAAGAGTTCATCAGGGAGGTCTTCCATCTGCCGAAGTCCCTTGCCATCAAGTTCTGGGAGTACTTTGCGCCGGCATACTTCGGCCCCGGCCGTTCCGTCAAGGATATTACGGAGGAAATCAGGCCTTACGCGGGTCTCAAGACCCTTATCATAGAAAGAGATACCAGGTGCCCCATGCCGGATATGAGGGCCTGCCTGAAAGGAATAATATAATATGGCAAGGCAGATTAACACAAAGCATCTTGCTGCTATCCAGGGCATTATGATAGTGCTTGTGAGCATCGTGACCCTTGAGGCCACGTTGATGCTCCAGACGTACTATTCCAAAAAAGTGCTGAAGGAAGAGGCCAACCGCAGGGCCGAGAGTGAACTGGAGACGACGGAACTTGCAATAACCGCAGTGGCCCGGCAGGTGGAAACGGCGGTTAACAATACCGGTTGGAACGTTGCGCGTTATGTAGACAAGCCGGACAGCCTTATGGAAATCACAAGGCGTCTGGTAACTTACAATGACGTAATCTTCGGGTCGGCAATAGCCCTCACTGGAAAGCAGCTGTCTCCCTACAGCTATATGAGGGATGGCCAGGTTGTAAGTACGGACGCCCTTGGGAGCGCCTCATACGACTACAAGAACAAGGAATGGTTCCTGAAACCGCTTGAGTTGGGCCGTGGCTTCTGGTCTGAGCCCTATTTTGACGAGGGTGGCGGCCAGATGCTCATGACAACCTATTCCGTTCCCATTTCCAGTAACGCGGGAAAGGTGGTGGCCGTCCTTACGGCCGATGTGTCCCTGGACTGGCTGGCCAACCTGGTGGAAAATATTGACGTTTATCCTACCGCCCTGAGCATGGTTGTGAGCAGCAGCGGTAAAATCATAGTGAGCCCGGATGAAGAACTGTCCACGGCTTCTTCCATCCAGGGGCTTGCCGCACAGGCCGCCCCGGACGACACTTCCGGTTACAATGAGGTTAACCGCGCAATGCTCTCAGGCCAAACCGGCAATCTGAAAGTGAAGACAAACGGCAAGGTGAACTATGTTTTCTTTGGCGCCATAGAGAGCATGGGCTGGTCCATGTCCATAATCATTCCGGAGGAAGAGATATACATTGGCGTAAACCGCCTGACCAATATGGTCATATTGCTCCAGCTTCTGGGCGTCCTGATGATAATAATCATAATTGTCCATACTGTGAGGAGCCAGCGCAAACTCCGTGAGGTTGAGGAAAGCAAAAGCCGGATAGACGGGGAACTTCAGGTTGCAAGCAACATCCAGATGTCCATGCTCCCCAAGGTGTTCCCGCCGTTCCCGGAAAGGACGGACATAGACATGTCGGCGGCGCTTGTGTCGGCAAAGGAAGTGGGCGGAGACATCTATGATTTCTATATGAGGGACGACAAACTCTTCTTTTGCATAGGCGATGTCAGCGGCAAGGGCGTGCCCGCAAGTCTTTTCATGGCGGTGACCAGAAACCTGTTCCGGGCCGAATCGGCAAATGAAGATAGCCCTGAAAAGATTGTCACGGCCATAAACGACACCCTGTGCTCATCTAATGAGTCCTCAATGTTTGTGACTTTCTTCTGCGGCGTCCTTGACATGGCTACGGGAGAGATGTATTATTGCAATGCCGGCCACAACGCCCCGGCGCTGTTTACGGACAGCATAGGGGAACTTCCCGCAGACCCCAATATCCCGCTGGGCGTACTTCCGGGCTTCCGCTACTCTCTGCAGCAGGTGGTGTTAAACCATGACGACGCCCTGTTCCTCTACACCGACGGCATTACGGAGGCCGAAGATGAGAACCATCAGCTGTTCGGCATGGAGAGGATGCTCTCTGTGCTCCATTCCCGCCGGTCGGCCCAGGGACATCTGGAAGCAATGGCGGAAGCCGTTTTGCGCTTCCGCGGCAACGCCCCTCAAAGCGACGACATCACCGCCCTTTTCATCCACTACCTGGGGCATCCCGTGCAGAAAGACCACGAGTGCAAGATAGTTTTTGACAACGACGTATCTCAGATACCGCGTCTTGAGGAGTTCATGGAAGAAGTTGAAAGGGTGGCCGGCTTTGACATGCCGCTCACGATGAGCCTTAACCTTGCCCTTGAAGAGGCCGTGGTGAACGTGATGCAATACGCTTTCCCTAAGGGTGTGACCGGCCGGGTGAACCTCAAGGCCATTATCAGGGATGAATGTGTGGAATTCATCCTCTGGGACAAGGGTGTGGCGTTTGATCCCACGGCGGCGCCGGAGGCCGATACCAGCCTTGGAGTTGAAGAGCGCGCCATCGGCGGCCTTGGAATACACCTTGTAAGAAAGATTATGGACAGCGTATCATACGTCAGGAGAGACGGAATGAACATTTTGACAATGATAAAAAACACAAAATAAATTATGGAAGTAACAATTATCGAACAGGACAGCGCCCTTGTGGCAAAGCTCGCCGGCAGGCTTGACACGGCCGTTTCACAGGAAGTATCGGCCAAACTTCAACCCCTTGTAGACAACGCAGACCGCACCCTCATCCTGGACTGCAAGGATCTGGAGTACATCTCCAGCTCCGGCCTCAGGATTTTCCTCACCATCCGCAAGGCGGCTGCTGCTAAGGGCGGAAAAGTGATTGTGAAGGATATCAGCACGGAAATCCGCCAAGTTTTCATGATGACCGGCTTCCTTAACCTCTTTGAGGTTGTAACGGGGGCATAGCCTATGGCCGATAAAAAGAACGTCTCCCTTCCGGAGAATGCCCACCGGGAACTTGCTCCCGGTGAGCAGTACCAGCCCATACTGAGCCCGTCGGAAAAGTATGCGGAGGCCACTCCCTATTCCGTAGGGATTGGTATTCTCATGGTGATACTTTTCAGCGCGGCTGCGGCATACCTTGGCCTCAAGGTGGGCCAGGTGTTTGAAGCCGCAATCCCCATTGCCATCATAGCAGTGGGCCTTACCGGTGCCCTTGGCCTCAAGCAGGGCCTTAGCCAGAACGTGATTATCCAGTCCATAGGCGGCTGCTCCGGCGCTGTGGTTGCCGGTGCCATATTCACGCTTCCGGCAATTTATATCCTTGGCGTGGAGGTGAATTTCTGGCAAATGGTCCTGAGTTCCCTCCTTGGCGGCGTGCTGGGAATCCTTTTCCTCATTCCTTTCCGCAAGTACTTTGTAAAGGAAATGCACGGGAAGTATCCTTTCCCGGAGGCAACGGCCACCACCCAGGTGCTTGTGAGCGGTGAAAGCGGTGGCTCAAGCGCTAAAACCCTCATCACGGCCGGCCTCATTGGCGGTCTGTATGACTTCATTGTGGCAAGCGTAGGCCTCTGGAGCGAAACCCTCACTTCCCGCGTTGTAAGCTGGGGCGCTGCGGTGGCAGATAAGGCAAAGCTTGTGGTGAAGCTCAACACCGGTGCGGCAGTTCTTGGACTTGGCTATATTATCGGCCTTAAATATGCCCTCATTATATGCTGCGGCTCATTCCTGGTGTGGTTCTTCATTATCCCGCTCATTGGGTATGTGCTGCCAGAGGCCCAGGCGGCAGGTCTTACCGCGGAGAATATTTTCAGCACTTATGCCCGTCCCATTGGCATCGGCGGCATTGCAACTGCCGGCATCCTTGGCATCATCAAGTCCTTCGGCGTTATCAAGAGCGCCCTGGGCCTTGCCGTGAGTGAGTTCAAGGGCGGAAAGGCCGCTTCGGTGAAGGGCGCCCGCACAGATGAGGACATCCCCATGAAAACCGTTGTGTACGGCATTGTGGCGGCGCTTCTCCTTATCTTCGGGTTCTTTGCCCTGGGCGGCATTGTGAATAACGTTTGGCAGGCCCTGGTGGGCCTTCTGGTTGTGGCCGTCATTGCGTTCCTGTTCACCACGGTGGCGGCAAATGCCATTGCAATTGTGGGCTCCAACCCCGTGAGCGGCATGACTCTCATGACCCTTATCATTGCTTCCGTGGTGCTTATTGCCGCAGGCCTGAAGGGTAATGCCGGCATGGTGGCCGCACTGGTAATAGGAGGCGTGGTTTGCACTGCGCTTTCCGTTGCGGGTTCTTTCATAACGGACCTCAAGATTGGCTACTGGCTTGGTTCCACCCCCAAGGTGCAGGAAGGCTGGAAGTTCCTGGGAATAGCTGTGTCTTCCATTACCGTTTGCGGCGTGATGCTGGTCCTTAACAAGACCTACGGTTTTGTGGGTGACAACGCCCTTGTGGCTCCGCAGGCCAATGCCATGGCGGCTCTTATCGGCCCGCTTATGAGTGGCGGCGGCGCTCCCTGGCTGCTTTACGGCATCGGCGCCGTTCTGGCCCTCATCCTTAACTGGCTTGGAATTCCCGCCCTGGCCTTTGCCCTGGGCATGTTCATTCCGCTGGACCTTAACCTTCCGCTCCTCATTGGCGGCGCCATCTCCTGGTACGTGAGCACGCGCTCAAAGGATGCCGCCGTCAATTCGGCCCGTAAGGAAAAGGGCACGCTCATAGCTTCCGGCTTCATTGCCGGCGGCGCGCTCATGGGCGTTGTGAGCGCCATCCTCCGTTTTGCGGGAGTGGATATATTCCTCAAGGGATGGAACGCGCAGTATGGGGAGGCCGTGGCTATAATCCCGTTCGTACTCCTTATTATATATATGGTACGCGCGTCAATGAAAAAGTCCGCTGGCGCGTAACTTCCTAAGCCATAGCGTTTTATGAAAAGTCGGGTGCACTTGCAGGTGCACCCGACTTTGTGTAATTGGCTGATACAGAGACATTTACTTGCCAGCGGCAAAGAGCGTGATGATGTTGAGGATGACCTCCGAAGCTTTTTCCATGCTCTCCAGCGGAACGAATTCCATTTTGCCGTGGAAATTCAGGCCGCCTGCAAAGATGTTGGGGCAGGGAAGGCCCTTGAAGGAGAGGTTGGCGCCGTCAGTGCCGCCGCGGATGGGCTGGATCTTTGCCTTGACTCCGGCCATCTCCATAGCCTTGACGGCTTTATCTATTATATGGTAGTGGGGCTCTACCTGCTCACGCATATTGTAGTACTGGTCCTTGAGCTCCAGGGTAACGGTGCCTTCCCCATACTTTGAGTTAACAAAATCCGCCACCTTTGAGATCATGTCTTTCCGGGCCTCAAACTTTGCGCGGTTGTGATCACGGATTATATAAGCGAAATCCGCCTCCTCTACGCTGCCCTTGAATGAGATGAGGTGGAAGAAGCCCTCATAGCCTTCCGTGTATTCCGGACGGGCCATCACCGGCAGCATTGCATTGAATTCCTGGCCGATAAGTATGGCGTTTTTCATCTTGCCCTTGGCATAGCCGGGGTGCACGTTACAGCCCTGGATGTGGATTTTTGCACTGGCGGCGTTGAAGTTCTCAAACTCCAGCTCACCAATTTCCCCGCCGTCCATGGTATAGGCGTAATCCGCCCCAAAACGCCCAACGTCAAATTTTACTACGCCTCGGCCGATTTCCTCATCCGGGGTAAAGCCTATCCTGATGGGACCGTGCTTGAATTCCGGGTGCTCCACAATATACTGGACGGCGTTCATGATTTCCGCTACGCCGGCTTTGTCATCGGCCCCAAGAAGGGTGGTTCCGTCTGTTGTGATGAGGGTTTGGCCTGTGTAATGGAGCATCTCCGGGAACTCCGCAGGCTTAAGCTCCAGGCCGGGGACGCCCTTAAGGGCAATGGCGCCGCCGTCATAGTTCTCTATAATCTGGGGCTTGATACCCGCGCCGCTGGCGTCCGGGGCGGTGTCTACGTGGGCGATGAAGCCAACGGCAGGTACTTCCTTATTTATATTAGAAGGTATAGAGGCCATTACGTAGCCGTAGTCGTCCAGCGTCACTTCAACGTCCAGGGCCTCCAGTTCATCGCGGAGCATCTTCAGGAGGTCCCACTCTTTTGCGGCCGAAGGCTGGGTATCTGATTCTTCATTACTCTGGGTATCTACGGAAACGTAGCGTAAAAAACGGTTTAAGAGCTTTTCCATATTACTTATATAGTTGTCTTGAGACGTAAATATACGCTTTTTCCGCGGTTTTGGCGGGCATTTTAAGAAATTTTAAAAAAATGTTGAAAAAAGTGTTGAAAAAATTTGTCAGGTTAAAAAAAATGTCTACCTTTGCAGTCCCGTTTGAAACGAGCACCAAAAATGAGGTTTCAAAAACGGTTTTAAAGTTCATTGACAATACTGAGAGAATAGATTAGAGGTAAAGCAAAAGATAGAAATTAGTCTGTAAATTTTTATACTGAATTTTCGGACTACAATTTCAATAGGCAAGAGCAAACACAGAAATGTGTGATTCACGATAGATTCTTCGCATTCGCTCAGAATGACAGTTTTGTCATCCTGAGGAGCGAAGCGACGAAGGATCTATATAAGAGAAAGGA
>JAFZML010000219.1 GCA_017553255.1 Bacteroidales bacterium
GCCTGTCCTCTCCAAGCACCCGAAGGTTTCCGTCACGGATGGAGGTTACCAGCATGAAGGCCTTCATTTCATTGTCCTTTACCGGGCCCGGGTCCTTGCCGGAGGCGTCCTTGTAATACATGAACCAGTCGTTGTTCTTGTACTTGAAGTCCACCAGTTCCTTGATGGGGCATTTGACAAAAAGAAGGCTTCTCACAAGCGGTACTTCCTTACGGATTATCCTTGTGCCCTCCACTTTCTCCTCCAGGGTGTAAGCGCGGAACGTTTCCCATCCCTTCTGGGAGAAGGCGTCCACAAGCCCCGGAAGGTTTTTGAACACCGTGAGCGCAAACCAGAATATTTCCCTCTTTTTGTCCATTTTCCTGAAAATCAGCCCTTTACGTACGCGCGCGTATACGCCTATATACACCACTCCCAGTCCCCGCGTCCTGAAAGACGCAGGCACCGGAAGGTCCTCATCATTGTCCGTCTTCTCCAATCAAGACAACCGGCTCACCTTCCCAGGAGTATTGCCAATTGGACCCGTGGCTGTAATTGTGCTATTTGCCAGTAACAAAGATAATAATAATTATCTTAACCGCCAAACAATTTGCCATAATAACTCCTGCCGCCTGCTTCCAGCAATCTCCCAGCCCCCCTAGCCGATAACACCCTGATACTCAGCCACATACAACAAATCGGGTGCACCTGCAAGTGCACCCGAAAAACAGCAACTCATTGAGCCTCAGCGCATTACGCGCCAGGAGCAATTAGAAATTGAACTTTGTCATGCAGATGAAACGATGGTTGTGTACCCAGTGGGTGTTCCCCGCCTCATAGAGACCGCGGGCATTGCGGGCGGCATCGGCATCAAAGCCGGCAGCCTTGGTGTTACCAAACTCTGCCAGCGTGTAGTTATACTCCAGGGACACGGTGAACTTTCCAAGGTTCCAGGCAACGGTGGGAGTTGCGCGGAAAGCCTGCTGGATCTTGGTGTCTGCGGCCGAATTCAGCCACAGCAGATTGTTCGTGAGTTCCTTGGTAGTGCCCAGCTGCTTCATATAGCCCAGCATGCACATTACCTGGAACTTCTTGCCGTATGAGAAGCTCACAAAAGACGCCCAGTCCTGCAAGGGAGTGTACTCAATTGTGCCGTCCTGGTTGAAGCTGTGAACGCCATATCCGGAGAGGAGATTCATGTGCTCCCCGCTCTGCGCAAGGATGCTCTTGGCCTTGATCTGGAAAAGGTCCTTGGTGTACTGCAGGTAGATGAAAGGAGACACGGCAGTCATGAGACTCTTCACCTGAATGGTGGGAGCATCACCGTCCTGAACACGCCAGTCTGCGATGGTCCTGTAAGGGCGTAAATTCACAATGTCAACGCCCAGTTTTCCCAAAAATCCGCCGGCCTTGTAAGTGGCGCCAAGATAGAATTCCGGAAGGCCGTATTTGTAATAATCCTTGGTTTTTCCGTCAGGGCCAACAGGCAAATAATGATTCAGATAAAGCATTGACGCAGTGAAAGTAAAGTCCCCTGCCTTAAAGTCCAGCGTGAGCTGAGGGCTGCGGTTGAAGGGATTGAACGGAGCGCCCGTTTCAAGGTTGTTCATGTGGGGCATATCGGCCGCCATGGGATGCCAGGTTTGGCCGAGTGTAACCGCCAACGGAGCCCCGTCAAAAGTGAGCTTCATGAACGCCTGCCTCAGGCGCAGAATGGGCACCGCGCCGGAGAGATTGTAGAAGTCTGCTTCCACCTTTCCGGACACACCCAGGCCGCCCCATTTGTACCCGGACACGTCCAGTCCAAGACGCGTTGTAAGGGACACGAAACGCCAGTTGAAACCGCCGTTCTGGTCATATCCGTCCTTCATGCTCAGGTCCTTGGGCATGTAGAAATAAAGGTCCTCAGTGCCAGCATTCACGGCCCTTGTATCGGCCACAATATAGTTGCGGATAAAGCCGTAAAGCTTGAATTTTGAAGGAGTTTCCTCTTGCGCAAAGGCCTGCATGCAAACCAGCATGGCCGATGCTATGATAACAAGTCTTTTCATAATATCATGTTCTGTTTGAGATCCTCTCCTTCGCTATGCTCAGTCGGGATGACAGCTGTCATACCGAGCGAAGCCGAAGGCGGAGCGAGAGTATCTCAAAGCGAGAGTATCTCAAACGGTTATGCAAACGGGAACAGTTTAGTTAACCAGAAGTAACCCAGCACAAAGCCGATTACACCCATCACAAGGCCAACCTTGGTCATATCCTTGGTCTCTACCATGCCGGTGGAGGAGGCGATGGCGTTAGGAGGCGTGGAGATGGGGAACAGCATGGCGATGGAGGCGCAAACTGCAATGAAGATAATCATTGCGCTGGTGCCGCCCATTGCAAGGAACTGGGCATTGTTGGCGGCGGCAGGATCTGCCATACCGTTGGCAACAACAATGAGGATAGGAATAAGCAGCGCTGCAGTGGCGGAGTTGGAAATAAAGTTGGAAAGGAAGTAGCAAACCAGACCAGCAATAATGAGGACAACTACCACACTCATGCTTCCGAAGGGAATAGCCTGGATAAGCACCTTTGCAAGGCCTGTATCCTGCAGGCAATAGCCAAGGCAGAAACCACCGGCTACCAGCCACAGAACAGTCCAGTTGATCTCCTTGATCTCATTCTTTCCAAAGAGGCCCGTGGCGGTGAAAACACCCAGCGGAATGAGAGCCACAATGTTGGAATTGATGTGCGTAAGCTGCTCAGTTGCCCACAGTAAAATGGTCCCGATGAACGTAATCCACACAACCACTAACTTCCAGTCTTTCTTTTGGTTACTCTCAGGTATCTCAAGTACAAGTTTCTTTGTCTTGAAGGGGAACATGATGCGGAGGACAAGCCATGCAATCACAATCATAATGATCACGTAAGGGATCATGTGAACGCACCATTCGCCAAAGGAAACGTCAATTCCGGCCTGCTCCAGAGCGCCCTTTGCAGTGGCGTTGGGAGGGGTGCCGATAGGCGTTCCGATACCGCCCAGGTTTGCCGCCACGGGGATGGAAAGGGCAAGGCCGATCTTACCTTTATCATCGGCCGGAAGTTTGGACAAAACCGGAGTAAGGAGAGCCAGCATCATAGCCGCGGTGGCGGTGTTACTCATGAACATTGAGAACACGGAAATCATGATGAGGAAGCCCAGGAGGACAATCTCCGGCTTGGTGCCAAAGAGCTTCAGGAGGGCGCGTGCAAGGGTGACGTCAAGACCGTATTTTTCCGCCATGATAGCCAGCACAAAGCCGCCCAGGAACAGCATAACCACAGGGTCTGCCATAGAGCTCATAATGCGGCCGTAGGGCACCAGGGTGCCGTACTGAGGGTCACAGAACAGGCCGATTCCCTTGTTGGACACGGTGAGAAGCGCAATCACAATCACCATGAGGGAAGTGCTCCAGTTGGGGATAATCTCAAATATCCACATAAGTGCTGCAAATACAAACAGCGCAATAACCCTCTGCTGAACCACGGTAAGGGCCTCAATCCCGAAGAAGGATGTGGGAACGGCCCACAGGAAAATGAAAATGAGGAGTACCAGGGGCAGGAACACCCACATTTTAAGGTTAAACTTCTTTTCCATAACTATATTTTA